>JBEKKC010000008.1:0-58996 GCA_050010915.1 Tepidisphaeraceae bacterium
CGGTTTGCTGACGTGGCTGTCGAGTTACTTGAACGCTTCCTTCATCCGATCTCCGCAACTACGTTCACGACGTCGGCGCCGAGATTCAGGGGTATTCTATTTCCCGGCGTTTCCCGGCCGTCGACGAGCAGATGCTTGACGCCGCGGTTCTTGCCGGTTGGGTTTTTCACTTCAATCTTGTAGGTCTTGCCGCGAAACTTGCGCTGGATTCTGAAACTCTTCCAACTTGACGGGATGCAGGGGTCCACCAGCAGACCATTGGGGCTGGGGGTGATGCCCAGGATGTATTGACTGATGGCGACGAAACTCCACGCGGCGGTGCCGGTGAGCCAGGAGTTCTTCGCCTCGCCGGGCGTGGCGGCATCGGGACCGGCCGTCATCTGGCTGTAGACGTATGGTTCGCAACGGTACGTGTCGATTTGCTCTTGCTTCTTCGACGGGCAGATGGCCAGGTAATACTCCATCGCCTGCTCGCCGTTGCCCATGAGCGCTTCGGCACATTGAATCCAGGTGTTGTTATGGGTGAAGATGCCCGCGTTCTCCTTATAACCAGGTGGGTAGCTGGTGACCTCGCCCAGTTCGATGTGGTACGTCGAGTAGGCGGGCTGGAGTAGAACGATGCCGTTAGGGCCGGCCAGGTGCTTCTTCGTCGATGCCAATGCGAGCCTGGCTTTTTCATCCCTGAAGCCGCCCAGCACGCACCATCCCTGGCTCTCGATGAAGATTTTGCCTTCCTCGCATTGGTCCGAACCCACCTTGTTGCCGCGAGCGTCGTAGGCGCGAAGGAACCACTGACCGTCCCAACCATGCCGCTCGATCGCCTGTAGCATGTCCTGCTTGTGGGCCAGAAACGCGGCGGCCTTGCCGGGTTGGCCAAGCATCTCGTGGATGCCCGACATCCGATCGCACGCGGCACAAAACAGCCCGGCAATCATGACGCTCTCGGCCGAACTGCCGCCGATGTCTCCGGCACACTGGAAACTCTCCCCCGGCGTCGTGGAAAAGCAATTCAGGTTCAGGCAATCGTTCCAATCGGCATGGCCAATCAGGGGGAGCCTGTGCGGGCCGCGGTTGGCCAGCGTGTACCGCATGGATAGCTCAAGGTGATCCATGAGCGTCGCGGCCGTTTCCGGTTTGTCGGGATAGCCGCAGTGCTCCGTCAGGATGCTGGTATCGCCCGTCTCGCTGAGATAAGCATAGACCGAGAGGGGCAGCCAGAGCGGGTCGTCGTTGAAGCCGCTGCCGGCATCCCGGTTGCCCTTTTTTGTCAGGGGCTGATACTGATGGAAACAGGTGCCATCGGAAAGCTGTGTGGCGGCCAGATCGAGGATGCGCTGGCGCGACCGGGCGGGTTGCAGGTGAACCACGCCCAGCAAATCCTGGTTGCTGTCGCGGTAGCCCATCCCGCGTCCGATTCCCGATTCAAACCCCGATGCCGAACGAGACAGGTTCAGCGTGGTCATGCATTGGTATTGGTTCCACACGTTCACCATGCGCCGCACGTGCGGATCGTCCACTTCAACGCTGTAAATCGACAGAAGATCCGCCCAGTATGCCGTGAGCATGGCGAACGCCTCATCAATCGCCGAGGAATCCTTCAGAAGCTCGCGAACCTTGTCGGCCGGCGCCTTGTTGGCCACGAGCTGGCCCGGTCGAACCGTGCCGGGAACGAACTTGCGGTCCTCGGGATTCTCCGCGTAACCCAGCAGAAAGTGCAGCCGTTGCTGCTGGCCGGGTTTGAGTTCCAGGTTGATCTGGTGCGCCGCGATTGGCTGCCAGCCGTGGGCAATGCTGTTGGCACATTGGCCGGCCATGACCGCCTTGGGCGCGTCCAGGCCCTCGTGGACGCCGACAAAGGCGTTGCGGCTGGAATCGAAACCGGCCGTCGTTGCGCTGCTGGCGAAGTAGGCGAAGTGGTTGCGGCGCTCGCGGTATTCCGTGACGTGATAGATCACCCGCGGCTGGATTTCCACCTGACCGACGGAATAGTTGCGCTGGAAGTTGGCGGCATCGTCCATGGCGTCCCACAGGCACCATTCGACGAAACCCCAGAGTTTGATGGTCTTGGTTGACGAGCCAAGGTTCTTCACCCGCACGTCCCAGATTTCACAGGTCTGGCCGAGCGGCACGAAGTAACGGACGACGACCTCGATGCCATTTTTTTCACCCGTGATCTGCGTATAGCCAAGACCGTGGCGGCACTCATAGCGATCGAGCTTGGCACGGGTGGGTTTCCAGCCGGGATTCCAGACCGTGTCGTTGTCCCTGATATAGAGGTATCGCCCGTTGGAGTCGAGCGGGACGTTGTTATAGCGATAGCGGATGAGGCGGCGAAGTCGGGCATCGCGGTAGAACGAGTAGCCGCCGGCGGTGTTGGAGATGATGCCGAAGTAGTCCTCGCAACCCAAATAGTTGATCCACGGCAGCGGCGTGTCGGGACGTGTAATCACGTACTCGCGTGCCGCGTCATCGAAATGCCCGTAGGGGTTCATGAAGGGACTCCACGAAAAGCGTCATTTGTCACTTGTCATTTGTCATTGGTATCGCCGATATCGAATTGTCTTGCAAATGACCAATGACAAGCGATCAATGACAAATGCCCGTCAATTTGACTGGGGCTTGCAGAATCACTATGGGTGGAAGCGGCAGGAGTCGGCGATGCGTGTGGACGGCATCCCAATGCGAACCATCTGGCCCGAAGCCGGCACGGCGGTGGGGATCATCGACCAGACGCGGTTGCCGCACGCGCTGGTGACGCTTTCGCTGCGATCTGCCGAGGAGGTGGCGGAGGCAATCCGAACCATGCGGGTGCGAGGCGCTCCGTTGATCGGAGCGGCGGCGGCGTACGGAATGGCGCTGGCCGTGACGGCCGATCCGTCCGATGCGTCGTTGCATCGGGCCGATCTGCTGCTTGCGGCGACTCGGCCGACGGCGGTTAATCTCCGATGGGCGCTGGACCGGTGCCGAAGAGAACTGGCGCCGCTGACGCCGGGCGATCGGGCCAGGGCGGCATGGCGGCTGGCGGGGCTTATCTGCGATGAAGACGTGGCCATGAACCGGGCAATCGGCGAGCATGGCCTGACGCTGCTGAAGGCGCGGCGGCATGGGGATCGTCCGATCCAAATCCTGACGCATTGCAACGCTGGGTGGCTGGCGACGGTGGATGTCGGCACCGCCACGGCGCCGATTTACGCGGCGCATGATGCCGGCATCAACGTGCACGTCTGGGTCGATGAAACGCGGCCTCGCAACCAGGGAGCCAGCCTGACGGCGTGGGAATTGGGACGGCATGGCGTCCCGCATACCGTGATCGTGGATAATGCCGGCGGACATCTCATGCAGTCCGGGAAGGTCGATCTCTGTATCGTGGGGACCGACCGGACCGCGGCCAATGGGGACGTGGCGAATAAGATCGGGACGTATCTCCAGGCGCTGGCGGCGAAGGACAACGGGGTGCCATTTTACGTGGCGCTTCCGTCGCCGTCGATCGACTGGAGCCTGAGCGATGGTGGGAAAATCCCCATCGAAGAGCGCGACCCGGCGGAAGTGACGCGGATTTCCGGGCTGAGCGGCGATGGGACGCTCGCGACGGTGCGGCTGGCGCCCCAATCCAGCCCGGCGGCCAATTGGGGATTCGATATCACACCGGCGCGGCTGGTCACGGGTTTGATTACCGAGCGAGGCGTCTGCGCGGCGTCGCGAGCGGGGCTGGCGGGACTCTTTCCCGAAAGGCGGGGGCCGGAACATGCGTAGCCGGTGGGTCGATCAGGATGCGCGGCGGTGCGTGGATCATTACGGCGCGGCGGGCGTCAATCCGGATTTGGCGCTTCGCGTTTACACCTCGCGATTGCTGGGGCGGGATCCAAAGCTGGTTCTGCATGGCGGGGGGAATACGTCCGTCAAAACCAGCGGCCGCGATCTGCTGGGAGAGACGATCGAGGTGATTCACGTCAAGGGAAGCGGCTGGGACATGGCGGAAATCGAGCCGGCGGGGTTGCCGGCGGTGCGGCTGGCGCCGCTGCGGAAAACCCGGGACTTGGCTACGCTGGCCGATGAGGAGATGGTCGCCATCCTGCGGTCAAACCTGGTCGATCCCGCGGCGCCGACGCCGTCGGTCGAGACGCTTCTGCACGCATTCCTGCCGCATAAGTTCATCGACCATACGCATTCCAGCGCGGTCGTGAGTATCGCCAATCAACCGGACGGCGAGTCCATCTGCCGCCAGGTGTACGGGGAACGGGCGGCGCTGGTGCCGTACGTGATGCCGGGGTTTGCGCTCTCCATCCGGGCGGCACAGGTTTATCAAGCGCAGCCCCAGGTGGAGGGATTGATCCTGCTGCATCACGGCATCTTCACGTTTGGCGAAACGGCGCAGGAATCCTACGAGCGAATGATCGCCCTGGTGAGCCTGGCCGAGGAGCGGCGGCCGGCGGGAAAGACGCAGGTCTTTGTCGCGGCTGATTCGGCGCCGGCGGCGCCGATTGCGGCGGTGACGCAGATTGCGCCGATCGTGCGTGGAGCGTGCAGCATTCCCGATCCGACGGCGCAGGGGGCATACCGGCGAATGGTGCTGGATTTCCGAACCAGTCCGAACATTCTGCAATATGTCAATGGACGCGAGCTTGCGCGATATAGCCAATCGGGCCCGGCGACGCCGGATCACACCATCCGCACGAAGAATCGACCGCTCATCGCCCCACCTGTCCAACTGCCGCTGGCCAAATCCTTCGCCGAAGAGCTGCGCGCGGCCGTTCAGCGTTACGCGGCGGAATACGAGGCTTATTTCGTGCGGCAGAATGCGCGGCAGAAAACTCCCAAACGCCAACTCGACTCGATGCCGCGCGTCGTTCTGGTTCCGAGACTGGGATTGTTCGGGCTGGGGCACAACGCCAGGGATGCGCGCATCGCGGCGGATATCGCCG
Organism: Tepidisphaeraceae bacterium; assembly: GCA_050010915.1. Classification (GTDB taxonomy): domain Bacteria; phylum Planctomycetota; class Phycisphaerae; order Tepidisphaerales; family Tepidisphaeraceae; genus PALSA-1353. The sequence goes on from JBEKKC010000008.1 coordinate 4,923, forward strand.
AATCGACCGTTCAGACGATCACCGATGCCGAAGCGATCGGGCGTTTTGAGTCCCTGCCGGAAGATGATCTCTTTGACGTGGAATATTGGTCGCTGGAACAGGCGAAACTGGAGAAGAATGTTCCCAAGCCGTTGGAGGGACAGATCGCCGTCATCACCGGAGGCGGCGGGACGATCGGGGCGGCGACGGGAAAACTTTTCGCCGACAACGGGGCGGAGGTCGCCCTGCTCGATCTGGACGAGCCCGCGGCGCAGGCCGCGGCGCGGCGGATCGGCGGGGCGGCCATGGCCGTTCGATGCGACGTGACGGATGGGGCGTCGGTAACGGCGGCGTTCCAGGCTGTGACGGCGCGATTCGGGGGCGTGGATATCGCCGTTTCCAACGCGGGGGCGGCATGGCAGGGACGAATCGGCGAAGTCGATGAAGCGATCCTTCGCCGCAGTTTCGAGATCAATTTCTTCGCCCACCAGAAAATCGCGCAGGCCGCCGTGCGAATCATGCTGGCTCAGGGCACTGGCGGGGCGTTGCTATTCAACGTTTCCAAGCAGGCCGTCAATCCGGGCGCGGATTTTGGGCCTTATGGGCTTCCCAAGGCGGCGACGCTTTTCCTGGTTCGGCAATACGCCCTGGATTACGGCAAGGACGGCATTCGCGCCAATGCCGTCAACGCCGATCGAGTTCGATCGGGGCTGCTGACGCCCCAGATGATCGCCGCCCGCTCGGCGGCGCGCGGGATGTCTGAACAGGACTATATGGCCGGCAACTTGCTGATGCGCGAGGTGACGGCCCAGGACGTGGCGCAGGCTTTTCTGCATCATGCCCTGGCCTTGAAGACGACGGCGGATGTGACGACCGTGGATGGCGGGAATATCGCGGCGGCGCTGCGATAGGAAATGGAGACTGATTAATTCCCTGGCCCCTCGGAAGGATTGGGTGTCTCGTCATCCAGATCGACTTGGATGCTGTCTTCGTCGATCCAGATTTTCCCGCGCCCATTCATCGTTAGACCGCATTCGATCGACGTGGTTTGGAGTGGAACGTCGGCGACGGCGGTGTACTGTTTCCAATCATGCTTGCCGATGATCGGACGATGTCCACGCTGGCCTTCGTCGGTGAGCTTCTTGTCAAAAGGTGCGAAAGTGATGACAAAAAACCCGGAGCCGCCGGTGACGCCGCTGGATTTGATCCAGGCGGTCAGGCGAATGCGGTGGCCGAGGAATTTTGGATCGGGGTGCATATCCAGATGTCCATAGCTAGCCCATCCGAAGTGGGGTGCGGTGCTGGATTGGAAGCAGGTCGTGGCGTGACCGTCGTGTTGTTCGGCGGGATCGAGGGCGGCGGTGTATCGCTGGGCAATTGGACTATAAATCTGCCAGTATTGGTCCTCGGTGAGCGGGACATCGCTTGCGACGACCTCAGCCTGAAAATCGTCGGTCCAGATTTCCCCGGAGCAAAACAGGATCGCGCTCAAAAAGATCTTGGTAGCGTCCTGGGGAATGTCCTGGACGATCTGGTATTCCCGCCAGTCGGTGGTGCCGTGGATGGGACGCGAGCACATCATCTGGTCGACAGCGCGCAATTCACCATCTGCGCTATAGGCGTACATCTCCAAGCCGGCGCACTCGCGGACGTCGTTGGTCTTGATCCAGCCGGAGATGCGAATCCGCTTTCCGCGAAATCTATTGAGCGGACTCACAAGCACTCGCCTGGCGATCATTCTGCCGGGGTTGGTCCAGAACTCATAGCGGCCGTCCTTGGGAATGTTGGGAATCAGTGATTTAATATGCCCGGCCGGGGCGGAGTTGGGTGTGCGCAAGGTGGTGGGATCGAGTTCAATGAGATATTCATCAGCCGGACCTATGCCCCGGAAAGCGTCATTGGCCAAATGAACGACCGAAGATTCGGTCGTGGCGGCGATAGGGGCGGGAGCTGTCGCGGGAACGGTTGCCGGAGCCGGCGGATTGTTGACGGCCGTGCCGGCGGCCGAGGCGCGAGTGTCGGGCAACGAGTTGACGGCGACGGCTGCCGCTATCGCCACGACAGCCGCCGAGGCGGCGAGCCCCAGGATGAGCGATTGAATCTTCGCCCAGAAGAGGGTCTTGATCGTGGAACGGGCCAGTAACGGCCCCATGCCGCCGGAGGTTTTCCCGATGGCGCTGGAACTGGCCAGTAGCGCCAGACCCGGCGGGGCGGTGTGTAGAACCTGGCAGCAGAGACCTTGTTCCAACGCCGCGCCGGCGGTGACGATGCCGCGACGGGCCAGGAGATTCTTGAGACGGGACAGAGCGCGAGCGATGCGCTTTTGCGCGGCGGGTGGAGAAATATGCAGAGCCAGGGCCACGTCGTTCACGCTCTTGTCCTGCAAATATCGAAGGACTATGGCACCGCGGTCACGTTCGCCAAGCCGGGAGAGGAATTCATCAAGGATGCCTTCAATGCGCGCGGCAGCCGGGTCCGCGCTCATTTGTTCGTGTTCGGTCTTCATGGTCGCGGCCTCTTGTTCGTGGCGGCGCCGGCAACGCTCAAAGCGAATGGCATTGCACGAGGTTTGCCGGGCGGTCTTGAGCAGCCATGCCCCAAGCATGGCCGGATTGCGAATGGTCGCCGCCTTACGGGCCAGAATGATGAAGACGGCCTGGGTAACGTCCTCGGCCAGGTGAGCGTCGCGCACCTGGCGGCGGGCGGCGGAATAGACCAGATTGACGTGGCGCTGCACCAACTCGGTGAAGGCCGGCTCGGAGCCGGTTGCGAGATAATCGTGGAGAAGCTCGGCGTCGCTCATAAGGTTGCGCTCTGCATTGAATGTACCTTGCCGAAGGAAAAAACGGACAGAAATTCGCTCAAAAGTGAGATGGACAATACGGCGGCAGCCGTGCGTGACCGCTAGGGGCGTTTTTGGCAGAATACTCCAATGCGCGGCGTTCGACTGCACGGCCCGGCCGACCTTCGGCTGGAAGACCTCCCCAACCCCACCGACCCCGCGCCCGGGCAAGCCTTGATCCGCATTAAAGCCGTAGGAATTTGCGGCAGCGATCTTCACACCTACCAGGATGGCCGGATCGGTACCACGATCCTCCAAAGCCCGCTGGTGCTGGGCCACGAATTCGCGGGTGTGGTCGAGGCCGTTGGCGAGAATGCGGTCGATGGGAATGGCCGGCCGCTCGTTGCCGGCGAGGCCGTCGCCGTCGATCCGGCTCAGCCGTGTCACCGGTGCGAGCTTTGCCGCATGGGACATCCAAACCTCTGCCTGGACCTCCACTTTGCCGGACACTGGCCCGATGACGGCGCTTTGCGCGAGCGGATGATCGTTCCCGCTTCCACTTGTTTCGCTTTGCCGGACAAAACGGATTTTGGGGTCGGCGCTCTGCTGGAAACGTTCGGCGTGGCGCTTCACGCGATCGACCTGGCGAAAATCCGCGTGGGCCACAGCGTGGCCATCCTGGGCGCGGGGCCGATCGGACTGTGCATCCTCCAGGCCGCCCGGCTCGCCGGGGCATCTCCCATTTACATCACCGACAAATTCGCCTGGCGCCTGGAACTGGCCGGGAAATTCGGCGCGATCCCCGTCAACTGCGATCGGGCCGATCCCGCCGCGGCGGTCATCTCCGCGACCGGCGGACGCGGCGTGGACATCGCCATCGAAGCCGCCTGGGCCGACCAATCCATCCAGCAAGCCGCCGACATGGCCCGCAACGGCGGCCGCCTGATTCTGGTGGGAATCCCCGGCGACGATCGTCTGTCGCTTCGTCACTCCGTCGCCCGCCGCAAGGGCCTGAGCATCTACCTGGTCCGGCGGATGAAGCACGTCTATCCGCGAGCCATCGATCTGCATCGTCGCGGTCAGATTGACATGGCCAGTCTCATCAGCCACCGCTTCCCGCTGGGAAAAGCGGCCGAGGCTTTTGCGCTCAATGCGCGATATGCGCCGAAAGTCGTGAAGATCATCATCGAGATGTGATGCGAATCGGGGCTCTATCAATCGAAACGTTCCCGGAGGGGCTCGAACCTTCAACCTTCGGCTCCGGAGGCAATTCCACGATCATGCCAAAAGCCCTGAAAAACCAATGATTTTTGGCATTATACCCGTTGTCCAAATCATCTCAAGGCGTCTCACCCATTCTCGCGGATTCTCGGGGATCTTCGGTAGTCAGGCAGCACAAAGCGGTAGTCGGCGGTATAGGTCACAGGGACCAGTGTTGGTTGTAGGATTAGAAAGGACGCCGCTGGGCCCCCATGGCCCCGACCATTACCCCGTAGACGCAGGCGTGGGCTGGTACTCCGTGAGCGATGTGTAAAGTGCAGTCCGCGCATCGTTCACGAACTTTTTTTCTAATCCGCGTAATCCCGGTAAACCGCAATAATTTCCGCAATCCGGTTTAGAAAGGCGTCGAGTATGGCGGGATCGAGTTCCGTTCCGCGGCCGGATTGCAGGATTTCGACGCATTTTTCAAGCGGGAACGCGGCCTTGTATGGGCGCGGACTATGCAGGGCGTCGAAAACGTCCACGATCGCCGTGATCCGGCCTTCCAACGGAATCGCTTCCCCGACGATTCCAGCGGGATAGCCGGACCCGTTGAACCGCTCGTGATGCGTCATCGCGATTGAAGCCGCCATCGTGAGCAGCGGTGAATCGAAAGACTGTCGCGGCATCAATCCTAGATCAGAATATTTCCGCGCCAATTCAGCCTCGCTGTCGGTCGTCGGATCAATGATCGCCTTGCCATATTCGCAGTGTTTTCTCATGACTGCGTATTCCTCGGGGGTCAGCTTACCTGGCTTGAGGAGAATCGCGTCGGGAATTCCGATCTTGCCGATATCGTGCAATTGCGCGGCTAACTCGACCATCGCGGATTTCATCGGGCTGTATCCCAGCTCAGCCGCCAGGATCCTCGCGCAGCGCCCGACACGAATCACGTGCCGTCCAGTCGTGTCGTCGCGATACTCGCCGGCGCGCGCCAAACACTGGATAACGCGCATGCGGGACATTTCGACTTCGGCAGTCCGTTTCTGCACTTCGCGTTCCAGCTTCACGGAATAACCCGCCAGATAATCCTGGTGGGCCTTGACGGTCAGGACGTTGCGAAGGCGCGGCATCAGCTCGTGTGGATCGACCGGCTTGGCCAGAAAATCGGTGGCGCCCAGTTCCAGCGCGGACAACTTCGTCGGTGCATCAGTCGAGGCGGTGAGAATCAGCACCGGGGTGTGCCGGAAACGCTCGTCCTGCCTGATCCATTCAAGGATCTGTAGACCGTTAATCTGCGGCATCATGACGTCTAGCAGCACCGCATCGGGCTGCTCGGCGCGAAGTAAATCCATCGCCCGCGTTGAATCGGATGTCGTCACGAAATTCCTGTAACCCGTGCCCTGCAGATACTTTCGGACGACTTTTATGTTGATGGGTTCGTCATCGACGATCATGAGCTTCGCGTCCAGAAAACGAACGTGCTCGCGGACGATTTCCGGCGCATCGCTCATATCCGGAAGCGCGGCTGTTGGTGGAGAGATTGCGGCGGGGACAAAGTTCATGAATTACTTCCCGACGGCACCGCGCCCCTCGGCTCGGGGCGGACCACGCGCCGGCCGAGATCCTGAACATCCGCCAGCGCGGCGCAAATCTCGTCGAGGCGCTTCTCCTTCGCCAATTTCTCGAGCTTCGCCGCCGGGCTCGTGAACGCATGAAAGCCCGCAGTGCCGCCGGAACCCTTGAGCCAGTGCGCCAGGGATGCCAATTCCGATAGTTCCCGATGCTCCCAGGCCTTTTGCATTTCGCCGATCTGGTGCTGTAGCCGATCCGAGAACTCCTGAACGATCTCGAGAAAGTCCGGATCCTCGATCGGCAAGGTCGATTGCAGCATCGGAAGCTCCGAATTAGCCGACGTGCGAGGCAGTGGGGCGGGGGCAGGCGATGTTTCCACCGAGAGCGTACCCACCAATTCCCCCAGCGTGCGCAGGAGAAGATCAACATCAATCGGCTTGCTGAGGTAGCCGGAGCATCCCGCAGCGCGGCACTTTTCCTCTTCGCCTTTCATGGCGTTGGCCGTGAGCGCGATGATCGGCAATTTGCACCCCTGCTGGCGCAATCGGCGGGTGGCGGTGAAGCCGTCCACCACGGGCATCTGCATGTCCATAAGGATGACGTCGTAATGCCGGGCCATCGCCATTTCAAAACCGATCTGCCCGTTGTCCGCCAGTTCCACGGTGACGCCGGCGCGTTGGAGGACGACGTTGATAAGCTTCTGATTCGAGACGCCATCCTCGACGACCAGAATACGGGCGGGTTTGAGCCGAACGACGGAAGCGCGCGCGCTGCGAGACTTGGATTGCGGCGCCTCCTCGGAAACGGGATCGAACATCACAATGGCTTCGGTAGGCCCCGCATCGATAGCAAGTGTAAAGGTACTTCCCTTGCCGTATTCACTCTTGACCGTAAGTCCGCCGCCCAGAGCGGTTGCGCATTGGCGGCTGATGGAGAGACCAAGCCCCGTCCCGCCGAAGCGGCGCGTGATCGAATTATCCGCCTGCGTGAAGGGATCGAAAATTCGCTGGAGTGCATCCGGCTTCATCCCGATTCCGGTGTCAATGACATCGACGGCAAGGCGTGGCCGCGTTTCGGAGTGATCGAGCCTTGCGATCAGGCGCACGCCGCCTTTTTCGGTAAACTTGATGGAGTTCCCGACGAGATTGGTGATGATCTGCCGGAACCGCGTCGGATCGGTGAGGATCGTGGCCGGAGCCAGGCCGTCCCATGCGAAGGAAAGCTCGATCCCCTTATCCTGTGCGCGGATGCCCAGGGTGGCGACGACATCCGAAATAATCTGATTCGGCGAGCAGCGCGTCAGCTCGATTTCCAGTTTGCCCGATTCGATCTTCGAAAGATCGAGAATGTCGTTGATCAATTCCAGGAGATGCTGGCCGCTGGAATGAATCGTGTTGAGGAACTCCTGTCGCTCGGCTTCGCCGTCTTCGTATCCGCGGCGAAGCACGTCGGTGAAGCCGAGGATGGCGTTCATCGGAGTGCGGATTTCGTGGCTCATGCGGGCCAGGAATTCGCTCTTCGCGCGGTTGGCTTCATCGGCAACCTCCTTGGATTTGCGCAGCTCGATTTCCTTTTCCACCAGTGGCGTGACATCCTCGAAACTCGCGAGCGCGCCGCGCGCTTTGCCGCGTGCGCCGGCGACCGGCGAGCAATTGACGATGAACGTGCGGCTGACACCGGTGGAATCGTTGAGATGCAGCGTCCGATTACGCTCCGATTCATTGGTTCGGACCACGGTAATCCAGGGAAGTTCAGGCGCCGGCGCATCCCCGCCAGCCGGCGTATCCTGCCGCCACGGGAGCCGCGATGCGCTCGTTCCCATCAGCTTGTCCGGATCACTTCCCGCGACACCCGCGAACGTACGGTTAGCCAGCGCGATTCGCCCCTCCTGGTCGACGATCAGCAGACCTTCGGCCAGCGTGTCAAGCGCCGCGCGAACGTGCGGCGGAACGACCTTCGACGGATCAAGGTGCGCGAGCGTGCGCTTCAGGAAAACGATGAATGAAAACAGGCTCGCCAGCGAGATAAACAGAATCATCTTGACGTAAGGCGAATAGAGGAATCCGAACATTCCACCGTGTGTCAGCGGCCGGAAGCAGATTTCAACCGAACCCCAGGTATTGCTCTGGGAAAATATTGGCACGAAGACGTGCGAGCCGGCGATTGCGCGGTCGCTGGAGTCCTTCCAGCGTGCGGCATGATTTCCGATGTCGATGATCAGAAATCCATCCGCCTTGCGAACGCCGAGCGACACGATATCGGGATTGCGCCGAGCGACGGTGCGAAGGACGGCGTCCAGACCGACCATGTCGCCGCGCGTTACGAATGCCGAGGTACTGACCGCGATGGTTTCCGCCAGCGTGGCGCGGCCGCTCATGGTCGCGGCCTGATTGTTGGGCACGAAACCCAGCGCGATGGCCAGCGCCAAAGCGCTGAGGAGCAGCAACTGCAATCCGAAAACGATTTTGAGACGGATGGATATGCGGTTCATGAAATTTCCTGAATTCTTTCCGGCGCCGGCTCTCTGACGGCGAGGGCGGTTCCAGTATTCTGATTCGATTTCGCAACAAGCGATTCGAGCGATTCGTCGTCGTCGATTTTGCCTTTGCGGCGTTTCCGCGATTGTTCGAAGCTCTCCAGCACCGGGAGCGGATCGATCGATTTCCAGGCGGGGAATATCGACAGTAAACTGCTCAGCAGCGATCCGCCGCGGATGAGCCAGATCAGGTATGCGGCCGATGCGGAGAAGGAAACCACCGTCGCCGATCCGGCATCGACCTTGAGCGCTTTCTGCGACTCCATGTCGGATTTGATCGCGTCTAGATTCTGCAACATGGGACCTTGCGGGGAGAGGAACTTGAAGACCTCATCCGGAACGGTATTGACCCGCTTGTCGGGAACCATCGACTGCACCGATGGCAGCGTGCGGACCGCAATCGGCGCATGCGGCGTGGTGGTGGATTGTGCCTGGGCGACGACGACTGATCTGGCGGCGTGAGTGCTGTTCGGGGAGGTCGAATTCTCGCCGGGTGCTGGGGCCGGCGGCGCAGGTGCGACGGGGACGTCGTCGGAAGCAAACGTATCCGACACGTCGATCGGCTGCTGGGAAAAGATGCCGCTGCTAAGGGTGGAGTTGCTCGATTGCGAATTAGACGTTGAGCCGAGCGTCTGATCGAGAATTCCCGTGAGGACGGAATTATGGATGGTTGATGCGGTTGTCGCTCCGGCAGTGGATGGCGCCGTCGCCGTGAGGGTGACCGCTGCGTCGCCTATATAAATGCCGACCGATTTCGTCGGAGAATTCTGGCCGATGCCGACTTCGTCGATCGTGATCGAGACGGACGCCGAGCCGGATAATCCGGGTGTTGGCGTGAATTTGAGACCATGCAGTGAACTATTAATGGCGGACACGCTGCCGCTGAATGTCATGGTGGTGTCGTTCGACCCGGTGCCCGACGACAGAGTCAGGTCGTTTAATTCCGCGAGAGAGATGACACCGCCCGTCGCGCTCAGAGTTACGGTCGCGGCGACGGACTGAGTATTCGGGTCGGCATCGCTGATGGAGATGGCGTTTCCAGTTGAGAAAACGAGCGGCTGGTTGGTCGCGGTCGCCTGGCTTACCGGAACGGTTGCCGAAAGATCGTCGACCAGCGAAACGGTCGCGATTCCGCTAAGGTTGCCGCTGGTGGCGATGATTGTTGCTTGGCCGATGCCCGCGTTGGGAGCGGTGTAGAAGCCGGCGGAATCGATCGAACCAACATTGCCGAGAGTGGACCAAGTAAACGTCGGTTGCGAATGCATCGCGAGGCCGAACTGATCGACCGCGGTCGCGGAGAACTGCTCGCTGCCCGCGCGCTCGAGGCTTGAATTTGCGGGCGTTACGGTTATGGCGGAGTACGTGGAGATAACCTGCACGGTTACGCCGCTGGTAACGCTGGCGCCCTGCGCGTCAATGATCGTCGCCAGCAGGCGATAAGTTCCCGGCGCGGCGAAGGTGGCGGTCGTGTTCTTCGACGCGTTGGCGTTATTGCTGGCGAAACTCACCGCCGCTGGAACGGTTCCAGTTGTGCCCCAGGCATAAACCAAATTCGGCTCGCCGCCGTCATCGGCGCCGAGAACGCTTAGGTTGGTTGTTGTTCCGGCGACGATGGTTTCAGAAGCGTTGGCGGGAATTACAACCGTCGGAGTGGCGTTGGCGATGGTGACGGTTGTGGTCTGGTGTGCCGAACCGCTCGAAACGGTCACATCCGCGAATCCCGGAGTGCCGGGCGATGTGTACAGGCCCGAACTGCTGATCGATCCACCGCCGGAACTGATCGACCAATTCAGCGCCGGCGTGGCCATGGAAAGGCCAAATTGATCGAAGGCGGCTGCCGAGAATTGCTGCTGCGCGTTCTGGTACATCGTCGGCGCGGAGGGCGTGATGGCAACGCTGGTGAAGGACTGATCGACCACCACGGTCACCCCGGACGATGTGGATAATCCTTCGGCATCGGTAATCGTCACGAGAAAATGATACGTTCCGGCGTTGGAGAACTGGGCGGTGGTGTTTTTCGCGGCGTTGCCGTTGTTAATTGAGAAATTAACGGCCGCTGGTGGAGTGCCAACAACGCTCCAGGCATAAGTCAGATTGGATTCACCGCCATCATCTGCGCCGAGGACGGAAAGAAGCGTCGACGATCTGGTGACGGGAGCATCCGCGGAGGCGGCCGGAGTTGCGATGGTGGGAGCGGCATTGGTGACATCAATTGAAGCCGTTCCAGAAACCGACCCTGCGGTCGCACCGATCGTCGCCGTGCCCGCGCCGCCCGATCCCGCGGCGCTGAAAAGGCCCGAGTCGTTGATCGCTCCTCCGCCCGTAGCCACCGCCCAGTCGAATGCCGGTTGCGTGCTGATTTCATCGCCAAACTGATCGTTCGCGACGGCATAAAATTGCTGGTGGCCGTTTTCATTGAGATTCGCCGTGCCAGGGCTGACGACAATTGCGCTCAGCGTCTGCTGGACGGTGACAATTACGTCTTGTGTCGTGATCGACCCATTGTTGATCGATACCTGGAATGTGTAGCTTCCCGCATCGAAGAACGTCGCGGTGGTCGTCAACGCGGCCGAGGAACCGTTCGCGCTGAAAGTGGGACTCGCAGCTCCGGTCGGCTTGTGAATGACCGACCAGGTGTAGGTGACTCCGCTGGTTGCGCCGCCGAGCACCGTGAGATTTACATTTGTGCCTGTGACGACGCTTTCCGAAGCGATGGCGGTGTCGCTCGACACCACGGTGATACCCGCCGAGCCCTGGACCGATCCGCTGGCGGCGTAGACAGTCGTGGCGCCCGGCGTCCCCGGGGAGGTGTAATATCCCGATGAACTGATCGAGCCTCCGCCGGTTTCCGTCCAGGCGAACGCCGGCTGGACCAGCATGCTTTGCCCGAATTGGTCCAGCGCGACCGCGCCGAATTGCTGCGTGGCGCCGGCGTCGAGAGAACTATTCGCTGGTGAAACCGCGATGCTCGTCAAAGTTTGATCGACTGTCACGCTGACCGAACTGGTGGCGGAAAGTCCGCCGGCATCCGTGATGGTGGCCTGGAGCAAATATGTGCCCGCCTGGCCGAACGTCACGGTGGTGTTCTTCGCCGCGTTCGAGCCGTTCAGGCTGAAGCTCGGAGCCGGCGCGCCGGTGGGCTGGGTCAACACCGACCAGGAATAGGTGAGGTTGGATTCTCCACCATCATCCGCGCCAAGCACGCTCAGCGCCGTGCTGACTGCCGTCACAGTGCTCGGCGTGGCTGCGGCCGCCGTGGCGACAGTGGGCGCTGCGTTAATCACGGTGATCGAAGCCGATCCACTCACGGAGCCGCTCGTGGCGGTTATCCCGGCTGAGCCGACGCCGTAAGGCGCCGTGTATAATCCGCTCGAGTCGATCGAGCCAATACCGGAAGCCTTGGACCACGTGAACGCCGGCGGGACGGACATCGCGCTGCCGAACTGGTCGTATCCAATCGCGGAGAATTGCTGGGTCTGATTTTCGTTCAGCGATGGAGTCCCCGGCGAGACGGCGATCATCGCCAGGGTTTGATCGACCGACACGGTCACCGAACTGGTGGTTGAAAGGTTTGCTGCATCGGTGATCGTCACCTGGAAGTTGTACGTGCCCGCCTTGGAAAATGTCGCGATGGTGTTCTGGGCCGCATTATTGCCGTTGTCGCTAAACACGACCGCGGCGGGCGGTGTGCCGGTGGTCGCCCAGGTGTATTTCAGATTTGCTTCGCCGGCGTCGTCGGCGCCCAGGACGCTCAGTGTGGTGGCGACGCCAGTCGCGGGACTTGGGCTTGCCGCAGCCGCGGTGGCGACGGTAGGAGGAGCGGGAGTCACCGTCATTGAAATGGTGTTGGTCGTGAAGGCGGTCGGAAAGCCCAGGATTTGATGAGCGGTGATAAACGTCAGCGGGTCCGAGCCGGTGAAGTTCGTTGTCGGCGTAAAGACAAGTCCATTGAGTGCCGCGTTCATTGCCGGCGCGGCTCCCGCGAATTCGACGGTGCTCTGACCGTTGCCCGTGCCGTTGATGAACGACAACCCGCTGGTTGTCGAAAGCGTAAGCTTGCCGTCCGCGACGCTGAGCCCGACATCGTTCGATGATGCACTGGCCTCAATTTCGTTATTTTTTTGAGAGGAAAATGTCAGCGGAACATTCTCGGCGGTCGTTTGTGGGCCCGGATATACATCAAAGAGCGGCACGTTGCTCATCAAAAACCGAGGCTCGAAGGCTTCAAGCGAGCGCGGTGGTTTGGGACTCTTCCGGGAGTCGACAGCCTTATCGGACGCAGCCGCGGCGCGGAGCCGTTTAAGCAGGCCGTGGCATCGTTCCCTTAAGTTGGCGCACCGCTTGAAAATGACGTTCACCCAACGCACCTGGCCATTCCAATCAATAGATCCGTTTGGTTTTCAATCGACGAAACCAGATGCCATCTGGAGCAACAAAGTCGGATGCAATCGCTATTTCCACTTTTTGGATAGGAACCGAGCGGGAGATGAATGCCACCTGTTCGATCGAAAAAAGTCGAATTCCAAACCGACTCGCGTCGGCCCGTTTTATCGGCCTTGCAGTTAGAGCATCCGCGATTTACCCCGCAGCAGGCAATGGCCAGGGGCGTGCATCGGCAAGAGATTTCTGCAATAATAACCGGCGCAATTTCAATGAGGAGAATGGCCTATCTGCCGGATTTGAAGGAAATGATTCCATGAACCACCTAACACTGAACCTAAGCCTGACACTGCTATTTCTGCTGGGAGCCTGCTCGATTATGCTGGCGGATGACGTCAAACCGGGCGAGAATCTTCCGATCGCCCCAGGCCCGTTCAGGCCCACGATGGATTCCCTCGAACAATATCAATGTCCGCAGTGGTTCCGGGACGCCAAGTTCGGAATATGGGCCCACTGGGGGCCTCAGGCGGTGCCGATGGAAGGGGATTGGTATGCGCGGAAAATCTACGAGCAGGGGAGCGACGATTACAACTATCATCTGGCCCACTACGGGCATCCCTCGAAATTTGGATACAAGGACATTATTCCATTGTGGAAAGCGGAGAAGTGGGACCCGGACCGATTGATGTCGCTCTACAAGAAAGCCGGCGCGCAATATTTCGTGAGCACGGGGAGCCATCACGACAATTTCTTCCTGTGGAATTCGAAGCTGAACCGGTGGAACGCGGTGAACATGGGTCCGCATCGGGACGTGGTGGGCGATTGGCAGCAGGCCGCGAAGAAATATGGGCTGTATTTTGGCGTGTCGGAGCATTTGGGGGCGAGCTTCACTTGGTTTCAGGAAAGCCACGGGTCCGACAAAACCGGGCCGCTCGCGGGAGTGCCGTACGACGGAGCGAATCCCGCCTTCGCCGATCTTTACCACTTTCCGGCCAAACCCGGAGACACGGGCTGGTACAGCAACGATCCCCGCTGGCAGCAGCAGTGGTTCCAGGAGATCCGCGAGCTCGTGGACAATTATCATCCCGATCTGCTCTACAGCGACGGCCCGGTGCCATTCGGCAACGAAGTGGGATTGAGCATGATCGCCCATCTGTATAACAGCAATGCGGCCGCCAATGGCGGGGTCGCGCAAGTTGTCTACAACTGCAAGCAGCCCTCCGGCGGTCGGTGGGTTCAGGACCTCGAACGCGGAGTGATGAACAAGATCGATCGGTACCCGTGGCAAACCGATACCTCCATTGGCGACTGGTACTACAACCGCCATTGGAAGTTCCGTCCGGTGAACTGGACCATTCACACGCTGGTGGACAACGTCAGCAAGAACGGCAACCTGCTGCTCAACGTCGTGCTGCGTCCGGATGGTTCGCTCGATCCTGAAGTCGAGCAGATGCTGGCCGACCTGGCCGATTGGTCGGCTACACAGGGCGAAGCGATTTACGGCACGCGACCCTGGCTGGTGTACGGTGAAGACACGATCAAATCAAAAAAGAGCGGGTCCTTCAGCGAATCGGACGATCACTACACCGCGAACGACATCCGCTTCACGATGAAAAATGGCAACCTGTATGCCATCGCCATGGGGTGGCCCACCGATGGAAAGATGACGGTGCGCAACCTGGCAGCCTCCGCCGGGAAGATTGCGGAAGTGGCGCTTGTAGGTTCCACAGCAAGCGTGAAATGGGAGCAAACAGATTCGGCCCTGGTGGTCACGCTGCCGGAGCAGGCAGTGTCGAAATACACATGTGCCCTGAGAATCACCGGCGCGGATTTGAAACCCGCTCCATCGGCGCAACCCGAGGCGTTTGTGACTTCTCCCGGCCCCGATGGCACGCTGACGCTGGAGGCCGAACACGCCAATCTGCATGGCGACGAATTGACTATCGAAACCCGGGGCAGCCACACAAACATCGGCTACTGGGACAATCCGTCGGAATCCGCCTCTTGGAACGTTAACTTCCCAGCCCCCGGACGCTACAAGGTTTCCATCGAAACCGCCACGATATATGCCGGCACGGCTTTGCAACTTGAAGTTGCCGGCAGCACAATCGAGGGCATCGTTTCGGAAACCGGTAGTTGGGACGACTTCCGCGTTGTCGCAATGGGCGGTATTGAAGTCAAACAGGCGGGCAGGCAGATTTTGACAATTCGCCCGAAGGAGGCCTCTTCGTGGCACGCGATCAACTTGGCCCGAGTTATCCTGGCGCCAGCGGAATAAACCGTGGATCTACAAAGGTGACTGCAACGGCAATTGCAATGAAATCCCGAATGGACTGACTCAATTGCTTTCGGCCATGCGATGATCCGTTATGGCTCAGGCGGAATCTCCTTGTATTTGTCCTGCTGCTCTGAAGCACGTTGGCCAAAGCCGACACTCCAATCGTCGAGAATATCTTCACAGCCGATCCTTCCGCGCGCGTCTTTGGAGATCGGCTTTATGTATACACCTCACACGATCAACCGGATGCCACCGATTGGGACATGACAGATAGGCGACTGCTATCGACGGCCGACATGGCCCGCAACGGCGGCCGCCTGATTCTGGTGGGAATCCCCGGCGACGATCGTCTGACGCTTCGTCACTCCGTCGCCCGCCGCAAGGGCCGGAGCATCTACCTGGACCGGCGGATGAAGCGCGTCTATCCGCGAGCCATCGAACTGCATCGCCGCGGCCAGATCGACCTGGCCAGTCTCATCAGCCACGGATTCCCGCTGGAAAAAGCGGCCGAGGCTTTTGCGCTCAATGCGGGATATGCTTCGAAAGTCGTGAAGATCATCATCGAGTATGTGACGCGGATCGGGCCTCTGTCAATCCAAACGTTCCCGGAGGGGCTCGAACCTTCAACCTTCGGCTCCGGAGGCCGACGCTCTATCCAATTGAGCTACGGGAACCTATTTCTCAAAGAATATCCACGGCCCCCACGATGAGCAAGACGGATTAAGGCGGGAACGCCGATATTCAGAAAGTTCGGCGACATCCTCTGGGGCTGCATCCGGACTGCCGCCGATCGCTGGAGTTGGAACTCTGTCACTCGGAAACGGGGGCGGGTTTTGCGGTTCGAGCGGGTTTGTGCAGGGGATAGAAGAGTTGGTCGGTGAGCGAGTCGGGGAGTTTTTCTTCGGTGCCGTAGGCGGTGGGCCATTCTTTGGGGAGGTAATGCGTGCCGAAGACTCGGTCGAGCCAGGGGAGCGTGGAGGAATAGTTGTGGTTGATGGGGCCGGAGAGAGTGTGGTGCCAGTGGTGGAAGGCGGGGGTGGAGATGAGCCATTCGAGGGGGCCGAATCGGAAACGGAGGTTGGCGTGGATGAAAAAGCCCCAGGTCGTGGTGATCAATGTGGCAAGGACGGGGACCAGACTGCCGGCGGGGGTTTTGGGGCCGCCCAAGCCCAGGACGTAGATGGGGACCAAGGCGCAGAAACGGCCGAAGACCAGGTCGACCGGATGGGCGCGGGTGTTGACCAAAAAGTCAACTTCCTCGGCACTGTGATGGATGGAATGGAAACGCCAAAGAAAGGGGATTTCGTGGCTCATTCGATGGGCCCAGTAGTAGCCGATTTCGGAAGCGAACAGGGCGACGACGGCTTTGAGCCAGAGCGGCCAGGATGCGTTGATTGCCAGAAAACTATTCGGAACGGCACGGTGGATGACCCAGGCCACCAGGGCCATTGGACCGCTGAGCACAGCCGCCGGGAGAAGGCTGGTGATGAAAAAGTAGCCTAGATCGGCGCCGATTCCTTTGCGGAGAATTTTTTGCGGATGGACGGCGAACAGATGCTCCAGGGGAACGAAGATGACGACCAGAGTCGCCAGCCAAAGGGAGAGGCGGAGAATCGTAATCAGCATTGCGTGGAATTGAACGGCCATAATGGCGATCCTTGGATTCGGCCCTCACCCCCCTCTCCCGACGTTCGGGGAGAGGGGGAAAGACTAAGCGCAGTCGCTTACATGGCCACAGCGGTTCGATCCGCACGCGCGCGGCGGCCCAGTCTGCCGACAGCGATAACCGTGCCGACGCCCCCAAGCAATAGGCCGGCCGACGGTTCGGGAACGTCGTTCACGGACACTCCATCAAGCAGGGCAAAGGGCGGCGCGCCAGAGGGCGTGCCAACCGCCAGGAACGTAAGGACGTCGCTTGGCCCGCTGGCGGTGAACGTCATCGTGTCGTTCATCCAGCCGGTGAACCCCTCGGAGACGTTATTGACGACGGGAGTGAACTGCGTTTGAGCGCCGAAGCTGACCTTCCATTGCTCGGTGGTCGGTCCGACAATCGTATAGGCTTGCGCGCCTGCCCAGGAGAAGTCGACATTGTAGGAATTTCCGGCAGTCAGACCGTTGATGGTTTGGGAGATTGGACCGGGATTGTAATCGCCGTCGGCGGCGACAAAGTTACCGCCGTTGGGACTGACGGTCAGGCCATTGGGCGAGCCATCTCCCGGCCCCCAAAGCAAAGCGGTGCCGAGGGAGCCGACTGCGCCGGTGGTGTCAGCGGTCCCGGGAGCGAAGACGAAGCTGTAGCCGGTGACGGTCCAGCCTGTAGCATTGGTGTTGTACCCCAACTGGCCGTTGCCGCTCGTGGTTGACTCAAACCCGCCGTTGGTGACCAAACTGGCCTGAGCCGAGCCACAGGTGAGCAGGGCCAAGCCAATGACGGGAATTAGGATGGTTGATAATTTTCTCGAAAACATGGGTTTGCCTCTCCAGGTGTAGAGCACAGGTACTGTGACAGGAGCTCGCGGCGCGGAGTTATGCGGCAGACGATTTAGCAAGCGCACGGCGACCCAGTCTGCCGATGGCGATCACCGTGCCGACGCCCGCAAGCAATAGGAAGGCGGACGGTTCGGGCACAGTTGACTCCAGGTCAGGGTCGGCGAGAAAGACCATGGGCGGCAATCCACCGGTGCCGACCGCCAGAAAGCTCAGCGTCTCGGACGTGCTGCTGGCAGTGAACGGCAGCGTCTGCGCCTCCCAGGGGAAGACACCTGCCGACGGAACATTCATAACAGCCGAATTCTGTGTCTGGCTGCCCAAGCTGACCTGCCAATAGTCGCTTGTGGCGCCAGTATCCAACTCTTGCTGCCCGCCCGCCTGGTAGAACGATAGGTTGTAGGACTGCCCGACAGTCAAGCCATTGATGGTCTGGGTGACGGGAAGCGACAGGCCGGCGCTGCCGTCGTCTTGGAGAAAATTGCCGCCCAACGGGGGGTTGGGGAACGGGCCCCAGACGGGTACGGCGGGCGCCAAGGGATCATCCGCCGTGTTCGGAGCATCAATGGAGGCGTAAGAGTTGCTCGCCCAGTCGGTGGGCTGAACGGTGTTGAACCAGTTTTTGGGGGCGGAGACGTAGGCCGAGAAGTCGCCGTTGGTCACAAAGTTCGCCCGAGCCATGCTGCAGGTGAGCAGGGCCAAGCCAAAAGCGGGAATTACGATGATTGATAATTTACTGGAAATCATGTCTTTGCCTTTCGGGGTGTAAAAAACCGGAATCGTTACGGGATCTCGTGGTGGCGTTACACGGCAGAGGATTTAGCACTCGGCCCGCGGCGTCGTCTGAGGATGCCGGCGCCGCCCAGAGTCAAGAGCGACAGACTCGAAGGTTCGGGCACCGACCCGGCACCGGAGGCCGGAGCCAGATCGTCCAACCCGTTCACGTGTGTATCCTGTGTGAGCGTGTTGGTGTTCAGGTTGAACTGGTAAACGTGTCCGTTGCCGACCGAAGAACTGGAGGCGATGAAAAGGTTGCCCGCGCCGTCGGTGGTGATTCCGTCGGGCCCCGGAACAATCTGCGTGCCGGTTGCGACCTGAACGATGCTCAGGTTGTTGGGATCGATCGAATAGATCAGGTTCCCGAACAGCGAAGCGGCATAGAGCAGTCCGGAATAGGGATCGTAGGTCAGCCCATCGAGGCTGTTGAGGCCGGGGCTTGTGGCAAGAATCGCGCCCGTAACCGGGTCGATTTGTGCCACTTGTTTTGCGGTGGGCCCGCCGTATCGATAACCGATGTTGGCGAAGAGCTTGGAGCCGTCGTACGCCAGGCCCTCGGGATTGCCCAGGCCCGTCGACAGGGTCGTGACCGAAATCGGGCTGAGATTGATTCGGTCGATGGTGCCGGCGCCGTAATCGCTGACCAGCATCGAGTTTCCCCCGGGCTCGAGCACCTCGTCCGCGGCGTCGGTCAAGCCACTGGCCAAGACCGTGCTAGTCGTCGTGATCGGGTTGTACTTGATGACCTGGCCGGCCCCGACGGTCGAATAAATCGGATTTCCGCTGGTATCGAAGATGATGCTATCGGGCGGCGCCGGTGTGTTGAGATATGTGGTTACACTGTTGGTAATGGTGTTCACCTGGTCAATTTCGCTATAGCCGTTGTTGGCGGTCGCAAAGAGCGTTGCCGCTTGAGTGCGGCAAACGACCAGTAAACACGTGAGGATTCCCAGCATCATGAGATTTGCCGAACTCACTGTGTTAAATGGATGGTTTCGATTGTTCATACATGCTCCAAATTCAATCTTCCGCCCCCGGAAGACAGGAACCATACTTCGCCGAGGGTGAATTCGCCTCGATGCGATCGGCAGGACGAAGGCCGCGCGGCCTCCGTCCTGCCGCAGTTAAGCTTCACGCGCGGCGTCGATTGCGGCGGAACAGGAAAAAGCCCGTTGCCAGCAGCGGCAACCCCACGGGCTCGGGAACGTTGTAATACAGATTGAAGGCCAGGTCTTCCGAAGGCGGTATTACGCCGGTCGCTCCAAAGCCGTCGATGGTAGGGTTAGAGCTGTAGTATAGCGGCGACATATTGGTTTCGATCAGGTCCTGCTGCGGAGGCGGAACGCCCGGTATGTAGGTGACGTCTCCGGTGACGGCGTCATCCAGGTAATGAAACACCGGCTGCCCAATGTCATTGGTGCCGAGGACTGAATCGCCCGGAGGAGCGGCGTAGGGATCGGGAATGGTGTAATCACGGTTGTGCCATCCCCATTGGAGGCCCTGTTGAGCCGGAGTGGTCAGAGCGACGATTTTCAGCCAGTAAGTCGTGCCGGCCTGCTCGGGAAAAGGATTCGCCAGCTCGGCGTTGTATTGGTAAATTTGTCCGTCGGGGCCGCCGGCAACAGAGGGTTGGGGCGTTTCGGTGAATGTTCCGGAAGCTGGCGCCAGCGCGCCAAGAGTCACGACCTGTGAACTCAATGATTGGCCGGGCTGGCTGAAACCTGACGCCGAGTTGGCCGGAACGTCCGTTTCGAACGAGATGAGGAAGTGCTGAACTTGACCTGGCGCGGCGGTGTTGGGGAGATATGAACCCCACCATTGGACATCGACGATCGGGCTGGTGACGTTGTCGGAAAAATCGTCTGCCGCGAAAGTGCCGGTAAAGGCCTTCGACGCAGTATTCACGGAAGCGGTGCTGAGTTCGTCGTGTCCGGGGAACTGGGAGGTTGGATTCGTCACCAGGTCGCCCAGCGGTAGCTGCTGGAACTTCAGCGCTTCGCCTGGCAGCGCCTGGGCCGAAGCGAACGATCCGATGCCAAGGGATACTGAAAGTCCAATTGTTGTAATTCCAATCGAACGAGGTTGAAGAGTGTGGCAAGTCATGGGTAGCTCCTATGAGTTAGAGATCTTGGATCGCAGTCGACACACGTCGACTCGCGTGGGTGATTTCCTTTTTTTCAAGCGGTTTTTCGCCTTCGCATTCCCAGCACGCCGATGCCCGAGGCCATGATCAGGCCCGCGGATGCCGGTTCGGGGACGGCGGTGGCGGGCATGCGGAAGAGGAGATATTCATTTTCATTCACGTCCGGGTAGAACGGAGCATCACCGCCGCCGGTGCCGGGGATTAGGTACCACATCCATTCGGAAGCGGGCGATATTTGGGGCACGACGATGCCTGGGGAGCCATAGATATCGGTATAGACACCGCCTTGCGCGTTATCGTAGGTGGTGTAATCGATCGGGGTAACCCATCCGCCGGAGGGGTCGGTTGCATTGTTGGCGGCCGCGATCGCGTTGGCCAGGCCGGGGTCGGTGAAGTAAACGTCCGGAGGGGGCGCGCTTGCCGGCAGCAACATGCCCGTCGCCGCCACCTGCCATTGCCCGGCTCCGATGGATCCGCTTGGGAGCAACAGGTTACCGGATATGGAGGAGGAGATGTCCGCCAGAAGCCCCTGCGCGCCGGAAAGGTCACCCCAGGCGGCGATATAGATGTAATCGTTGGCGGCATTCAACGTGACGTTGTAGGACTGGGCGACGCGTAGTTGGCTGGACAAGGAATTGTACTGATTGCCATAGAAAACCGTGGCCGCGGTACCGTTGCCGGTATAAAGGGCGTAGTCGTTGTCGGCGTCGACGGTCACGGTGTACTGTGCCTTCGCCACAACCGGAGACAATGCAACGATCCCGATCAGGGTAGTTGTCGCTAATTTCATGGTGGTAATTCCCTTCTTTGTTCCTTGATTCTTATTGGGAAAGGTTCGGGCACCCTTCCACAATTACGGGCCGAGTCATTTCAAAGTTTTAGCTCGCATCCATTTTTACCTCCCGCGTAAATTTAACCGTCTCCACATCGCGTGAACGTGAAGGCGGGCCGAGGATTGACTCCAGTACGTGGTCCAGCCGCTGCTGAGCCTCGTTGGCACAGATGTACAAAGCGCCCGTCTGGCGCAGCACGGATTCCGTCCATGGGTCGTGCACTTCGGCGATGGCAATCACGATCGCGAGCCCGGCTTCCAAAAGCCGGCCAATCAGCTTCGCGGCTCGATTGGCGCCGTTGTCCGCGCCAACCCACACCACAACCGCCCGGGCGTCCAGTCGCAAAATCGTACGGAACTGAACTGCGAATGGACCCTCCGGCACAAACCGCCAGCAAAATCCCGGCGGCGCGGGCAACGCATCGAGCCGGTTCCAGAGCGGATCCCCGCACTGCGGCGCGGCGCCCACCGGCGTCATGACGATTGCCGACGTTTTGTTGGTCACGGCAAACTCCAACTGAAAACGGCCGACCTGTAGGGACGACGCTCCTGTTACTGTCGGACCAGCGTAAAACGGCCGCCGAGCACTCTTGGATTCAAGCGGCCTTGCAGTGTTCGCGCCTGGGCTCCGAAGCCGCACGAGCAAGCCGTTGGTAGCCGTCTGCTTCGTGCGAGTGGGCCATTTTGAAGAGGTCGTTGCGGATGCTGTTGGCGACCCTTCGATCGCCGTTAAGTTCCGCCGCTCCCAGCAGGGTTTCCAATATGGCTTGCTGCTTGCTCATGACTTTCTCCTATCCAAAAAAGGGGACCATCTGTCCTGTTCCGCCGGCACACGCCGACAAAATCTCGCGCTTCAAATTCGCCGTTTCCCTGCGCGTTTCCCGCCGCGCGGATCAACCGCGATGGCTGGGCGCTCAGTTCATTGACCACCGGTTCAAGGTGTGTTCAATGAGAAGCGACTGGCTCCTTCAAGGCGAACGGCGCGCCTGCCGCCGGTGGAGCGATATATTTCCCGTAATCGGTTTGTAGTTGCGGGGTTGCGATGGAATTGCCACACCGGCGCTGCGGCGTGAAAAAAGGGTGATTTTGGAATGTTTTGTTCCAGGCATCTGTTTGATGCCGAGCGCGCGAAAGGAGTTACGTCCCGCTGGAGCGCGGCGCACCAGTTGGAATGTTTCGTTCCAGCCTCGGGGGTAAAGACTGCGCTTTGAATGGCCGTTGCGGGAAGAAAATCAACGAAGGAGGGTTTGCAGCCCATGCCGGCGAATCATGCGGCCAAGCCGATGACGCTCGACTTGCAGGGCCAGGGCCGTGCGGGATTGGTTGCCGCCGCTGGCGCGCAGCGCCGACGCGATCGCTTGTCGCTCCGATTCAGCAAGCGATACGATCGCCTCGGCGGCGGCGGGGACGGATTCAGCCGGCCGGGTCGTCAACTCCGACGGCAGGTCCTCCACCGTCAGGGTCGCATTTTGGGTCAGGGCGCAGGCACGCTCCAGGACGTTCCGCAGTTCGCGGACATTGCCCGGCCAGTCATATTCCGTCAATCGCTTCATCGCGTCCGGCGAGATTTTGTGAGGCGGTTCGTCATACATCCGGCCCATGTCGCGAAGAAACTGCTCGGCCAAGCGCGGGATATCCTCCTTGCGATCCCGAAGCGGAGGGATCTCCAGCGCCACCACGTTGAGACGGAAATACAAATCAATTCGAAACGCGTTCTGCCGGACCATTTCCGCCAACGGGCGATGCGTTGCCGCGATGATCCGCACGTTGATGGGGATCGCGCGAAAGGTGCCCAGT
Organism: Tepidisphaeraceae bacterium; assembly: GCA_050010915.1. GTDB lineage: Bacteria > Planctomycetota > Phycisphaerae > Tepidisphaerales > Tepidisphaeraceae > PALSA-1353. The sequence continues at coordinate 27,689 of JBEKKC010000008.1, forward strand.
GGGACCACCGCGCGTTCCTGTAGGCATCGGAGCAATCGGGCCTGCGCTTCCGGCAAAAGCTCGCCGATCTCGTCGAGAAAAATGGTTCCCCCGTCCGCGGCGCGGAAAAATCCCAGGGTGTTGCACGCCGCGCCGGTAAACGCGCCGCGAACATGGCCAAAGAGTTGGGATTCCAGCAGGGAGTCGCGGAGCGTCGAGCAATCGACGGGAACAAACGGCCCGGTCGCGCGCGGGCTGGCCAGATGAATCTGCCGCGCCAGCAGTTCCTTGCCGGTGCCGCTCTCGCCGCGAATCAGCGCCGTGCATTCCCGCCGTCCCACGGCGACGACCAGTTCGCGCAGCCGCCGCATGGTCGGATGTTCGCCCACCATCGGAGTGTGCAGCGTTTTCTCCATCAACTCCGCCGTTGCGCCAGTCGTCCGCCCCTCACGTCAAGCGCATTGAGATAAATGCAATCTTCAGGCCGTAAACCTCGGGTATGACGCCCTTACGAAGGCGCCGGTAAATCTGGCAAGCTAATCCGAAAAATCTCAATCTAAAACGCATCCGATTTGCGTTCGCCACTTTGGCCTTCTTCCCGCTTTTGGGCTTAAACGCGGGATTTCCCACTGGACCTTTGCCGAACGCGGTCAGCTATTCTCTATGTAGGATATCTTGGTTTGGAATTTTGGCAATCTTTTTCTTGCTCGAATCTTTCTGGATCGCGGCTGCGTCAAACGCCCGATCGGAGGATGGTATGTGCCCGCCTATCGTTCCAGCGTGACGGACATCAATCCGATCACGACAGTATTCGATAATGTCCTGATCGTCATAGATTTCAGCAGTTTGCCGGGATCGATCGCAAAATCGACGACGGTCGCGGCGCCGCCGCGCGGCCGCGAGAATCCATGCGGAAAATACTCTCCGCCCGTTCCGAGGCAAACCCGCATCGGTATCCGCCCCTCCCGTCGAAACGCGTAGTCATCCGAAAAATAATCCTGCTCGATCGGCCACCAATTTTCCGGATTTCTTAGCGCCACCCGTTGTGCCGTGCCATCAACGAAACCGACGACGATCTCCCCGTTGTCGATGTCCGTTTCCATCGGGTTCGTCGATCCCGCCATGAGCAAATAGGCACGTCGCGCCGATCCCTGCAGCGGGACGGTAATCTCATGGGGATAATTATCCCACCGGCTGGTGAAGGCAATGTTCTTCGCATTGGTATCGCCGGGAGTGCGGAATCGAATTCCACCGGCTAGTTTCAAAACGCCCGCCGCTCCCGCCGCGCGGCGGAGGCCGGAATCGTCGATCTGCGCCGTTTGCGTGAACGACGCCCAATTGCCGATGCCCTGTACGGGAATCTGCAAAGAGCAATAGGGCGAACGGGGTGAAAGGTAATGGTTCTTGAAAATCCGCGTGACACTGTCGTTGAAGATTCCGGAGAGATCGATCATCTCGCCGGAGTTGGCGGCGGGAATCGTCGAATCCGCGGCCGCGCGGCCGCCGGATCGAATCTCGAATTTCACCGGCTTCCACCAGGACAGATCACCCTGCCGCACGTGGGCGAAAGCCGTTCGATGGCCCGGGGTCCCGCCGACCGTCGCGGTGAACGAATCATCCGTTTTGGCGATGGAGTTCAGGAGTCGTTGCGGATCGAAAATTTCGAGCAGCTTCGCCGGCGATACGTCGATGTGGCACATTTCGCCTCGGCCGGCGACGTCTTCGGCACTTTGGCCCACCGGCGCTGCGCCCGACCAGTTGATGGCCACGTCAAATCTCGCGGCGGCGGCGGCGCGAATCTCAATTTCCGGCGCCCCCACCGATTCAACATTCTCCCATTTCACGGCCCGCCCGTTCAGGCGCACGTCCGCAAATTCAGCCCGCGCCGGCCTAATGAGCCGCAAGGCCATCGGCTTGCCGAAATTCGGCTCGATTGTGAACCGATCAGTCGACCCGACCCGCGAAAATTCATATTGCAAATCCGGCGTTCGAATCGAGGCGTGATCCCAATCCGATGGAAACCCCGGGCGCAGAACCAATTCCCCGGCCAGCGCATCCGGCTGAATCCCGAACAGCCCCTCGATCAGCGCCCGGCTGGTAATGCCCACGGTATCCCCAAAATCCCGGTAGGATTCCCCGCGATGGGCATCGTAAACCGACAGGTTGGGGAAATCGCCCGGACAGATTCCCATGTACGTCGCATCAAGGATTTCCCCCTTGAAAATGCTCCACGCCTCGCGGCCGCGGCCGGCTTCCCAGTACGCCAGGGCCGTGTGCGAATTCTCTCCCATGCAGACGTTGTTCAGCGACCATTCATACGGAAGCCAGTCGGAGGTCGGCAGAACGAAGAAATCCCCCCCCGGCACGCCCGGGCCGCGCACTGGAATATGCGCGAAATGCGAGTCCAGATATCTCAGGCATTGATAAGCCTGAAACTTATCCGGCAACCCACAATCGATCGCGTGATAGATGGTCCAAAGCGCCGCATCCGGATGTACCCGCCCCAGTCCCAGCAAGTCCTTGTACTCCGCATACCAGCCACGATCGGGCAACCATAGATTCTTCTGCATCGCCTCCTTAATCCGACTGGCCTCGGCATCGAATGGACTGGGGTCCTGGCCGATCAGCCTAGCCACTCTGGCGGCCATCAGGTTGTGAAAATAGTTATATGCGGATGAATGCGCCGCTCCGCCGCCGTTGTATTCCAATCCGTCGCTCGCCCAGATGCAGGCATATCCTTCATAGAGTCCGTCCCGGTCGAAGCATCGCTTTTCCCACGCCAGATGACGGACGATCACGGGCCACATTTTCCGCGCGAAATCTAGATCGCCGGTCCAGAGCAGATGGCGATAAAGCGCATCGATGAACGCCAGGTCCATGTCGTAATGCGTTTGCGGAATATTCCCGTTGCTGTGGAGCATGACCCAATCATTTTCCGCCAAATTCTTGGCCGGGTCGGCCCGGGCGGCGGCGGGAATATCCGGGTTGGTGTTCTGCAATGCCGCCCAATGAGAAAGGTGCACCAAAGCGCGGTCGTGCCATGAAAGGGCATCCAGCGCGTAGGGCCCGCGCCATCCGAGCAGCGGCGTCCGCCACGCGTTCGCCCCGTGCATGAACGTCGGCGGCTGCCAGATATCGTCGGCCGCGATGCACAACGCGCCCGGGATTGCGTTGATGAACGGATCGGGAGTATCAACAACAATCCGTTCGGCGACGGAACGGCGATAGGTCTCGGATTGATCGAATATTTCTTTAAGGTCGGGTCTAGGCCGCGTGGTCGCCGACGTCGCCCCATTCCCCCGCCATTCCACGCACAAATAGCGCGCCATTCCCGGGCGAATTGGACAATGTCCGATGACCACCTTCCGGTCCCCCTGGCCGGCAGCCAGCAATGCATTGAGCGGATCCCATTGATCCGGATTCCCGACCGATTCCGAGCAATCATCCGGCCCGCGCCCCGCAAAAACGCCGGCGCGATTCGAATAGGTAAACGACGGCCCGCTGATCTGGACCTTCGCTCCCGCACAATCCTCCGGCCGCAAATCCCAAATTTTCGCCATATCTGAATTGTCGTTGAGATCAAACCGATTCCGGGCACGTTCACCGGTTCCTCCGCCATAGGCCCACACCAGCGAAATTCCCCTATCTTCGCCAAACCACTCGGCGCGAAGAATCAGGCCCAGATTCCCTTGCGTTGGCATCGCCGTGATCCGCACCATCGCGGTTCCCAAGCCAGGATCGTCAATCTCATAAACCTCCGATCCCGCCCGATACCGCGCAACGACGTGCGCGCATTGATCCAGCCATTTCGCGGTCTCATTGCCCTGGAATCCCAACCGAAGCACGCCCCCCTTCCCCGGCGTGCAAAACGCAAACTCCGGCCGGTCGCCCGCTTCCGCGCGCCCTCCGGTATGCGCCGCATACAGTGGCCGATTGAAAGTCATCGTCCCGTTCAGGATGATGAAATCCCCGCCTTCGGGCTGATATCGAATCGGGCGATCGATCGAGTCCGCCCTCAGTGCCACGGCATCCCTCGCCGCCGAAGTCTTCGCGAATAAACACAGCATCCCCACCATCGCGGACAGCGCCATCTCATATCGGAAATGCATACGATCGTTTCTCAATTGATTTGCTTCCTCTTCTCTCGTCAGGCCTTTGCATTTCGCAGTCGCGCGAGTTCGCTGCTCATCGTGGCGAGCCGAGGGCTCATGTCGTCGGGCGGAACACCTACGTCTATCACGCACACCTCGTTGCCGTCAAGATAGGCGAACAGAAATTGGCCGAGTGGCATCGTGCGAGGAAGGGGACGCCGCCCGGCAGGTTTTCGGGCCATGCGCACGCTCCTTGGCGAATTGTAAGGTGGAATCGCCGCCATGTCTTGGCCGAAGCTGCATTGTTAACCAAGGCGGCGCACCAACTCGAAATTGCAATGCCTGGTTTCGATCTCACCGCCGGAGTTTCGTTTGATGGCCCCATCAGGGATGAACGAGAGCAGGACGTGATCGAAATCCGGAGAAAGGTCTTCGTAGCCGGCGCCGCGGAGTTTGGAATGGTGGCGATTGACGAGATGTTTCAACTCCACCGGAGTCAGAAGGCCCATGGAGCACGCTTGTCCGGCGCCGATCGGGCTCCAGTCGATCGTGCTATCGGGCGCGTACCGATCTTCCCAGCCGCGCCAGTATCCCCACACCGTCACGTAATCCGAGCCTTCGTTGAGTGCGGGCCGTCCATCGGGCGCCAGGACGTCACGGAACTGCCGGAAACGCCGGGGGTCGGGTCTCTTGCCCACTTCCGACGATGCCCCCGTGACGTAAATCGCCCTGGGGTAAGCGGTGGGGATTCCATTTCGGCTCATCTCCAGGGCGAGGTCGAACTTCTCAAATGGGCTGTTGTAGCCATGCTCGATCATGATCTCTTGAACTTGGGGCGCCATGTTGCATGAAGGCACGTCGCCGACGCGCGACACTTTCCAGACCAGATGGAGTCCGTCCTTGGTCCTGGAATACCAGGTGCGGCCCGAAGCCGAGAGCGATATCTTTTTGCTTCGCCAGCGTTCGGGCAGGAAGTAGTCGAATAGCCGCGGATCCTTGCCAACGACCCAAAGAGTTCCACCGGTGCTGGCGGCCTCGCCATAGACGAAATCGACGCCAAAGATTCTCGTCGGCACCAGAGGGGAAGGAGTGGGCGGATTGTTCTGCGGCTCGAAGCGGTCACGCTGCAACAAGAGGTAACGGTTGCGTAAGGCGCTCTTGACCTCAAGATCATGGGCCGGGCTGCGCGCCAGCAACTCGTAATCCACGATGGCACAGGTGACTTGGCCGTCCTTCCTCCGCGCCAGCCGCCCCCGATGAATCCGAACAATCGCGTGGGTCGGCTTGTGGTCGACCACGGTAAAGCCTCTATCGTTGAGTTCCTGAAGGATGCGCGACGTCAGCGTTTTGAGCGGCTCGCCTGGGATCACGCCGTCGAACAGACGCCTTTGCTGGGCTTCGACCGCGTCGATTCCGTTGATCCAGCCGTACAGCATGATGTAGGACCGCAGAATGTCGATCTCGACGCCGGCATGTTGTATGCCCTTGCTGACGATCTTTTCTCGTGATCGTCCCGTTTGCCAAAGCTGTAGCCGTTCGGGCGGAATGTAAATGGCCAGCGGCCGTTGAGTGAGCATTGGGAACCCGGCCGGTCCAATGCGGGTTGCCCGCAATTCCTCCAGCAGGGAAAATTCTTCGAAGGGCGTGTTGAAATCCGCGTTGATGGCGCTGTTCAGCGAGAGGGTGTCCAGCGGAACGTCCTGACCCACGCGCGACCACTTCACGACCAGTTCGATGCTGGGACTGGGATGCCCGGGAATCGGCCGGGTCCGCAGGCGGTAGACCGTTCCGCTTCCCGCCAGCGGCACCCGATTTCGCTTGAACCAATCAGGCTCATACCAATTCTGCGGATTCAAGTGATTGAGAAACGGCATGCCATGTTCGGTGACGTAGAGATCGCCGCCGTCGGCGGCGCGAAAACGGACATAGTCCACCCCCATGAGCCGCAGGAATACGGCCTCCGGCGGCAAGGGCGCAGGCAGCGGAAGCTGCCCCCCGGCCAAGGCCTTGGCCGGCGTTGGTGCAAGCTCGGGGGAAATCGTGTCGATGTGTTGCATGATCGCATGGGCGTCCGCCAGACGCCAGGGCATTGACCAATTCATTATATCGGCTTTCTGAGGACCCGTGCGGTGAGGATGCCGTTGGACATTGTGATGGCGGTATCATTCAAGCAAGCCCACGCCGTGGCGGATGGATGAAACCCTTAGCCTGGCCCATCCCGGAGCCGTTAAAAACGAGCGAAGGAGTTGGAATGCGCGCATTTGCGATTGCCGTCTTTGCGTTTCTGATTGCCGCGTCCGCCTCCTTCGCCGCCGACTCGCCGGTCCGTTTGGAGGAACTCACGGCCGAGCACGTGGAGCATCCGGTTGGGATCGGCGTCGTACGGCCGCGTTTGTCGTGGAAGCTGAAATCCGACCGGCCCGGTGAAATTCAGACGGCTTACGAAGTTCGTGCCGCCTCCTCGCGTGAAAAGCTCGATCAGCCGGACCTTTGGTCCTCCGGAGAAGTTGCCTCCGATCAATCTGTCCTCGTGGGCTGGGGGGGCAAGCCGCTCGATTCCCGGGCGATCGTCTTCTGGCAGGTGCGCGTCTGGGATAGAGCCGATAAGGTCTCCGGCTGGAGCGAGCCCGCATCGCTTGAATTGGGGCTCATGCACCCCGCAAACGACTGGAAGGGCCAGTGGATCAACGCGAATCTGCCGCGCTACGACATCATGGCAGCGCCGCTGGCCGGCGCCGCGTGGATCGACGGCGGAGCAACGCAGCAGCAGGCGACGGCGGCGCGCATCGCGATCGATCTGCCGGCCGACGCCAACGTCAAGAACGCCACCATCGACGTCGCCGCCGCCGGATTGATTTCGCTCTACGTCAACGGCCATGCGACGCGCCAGGGCGCCAGCAGCCATACCGCGCCGTTTCACGCCAATTTTGGCCAGCAGCTTCAGCCGGGCCAAAACGTCCTCGGCCTTTTTTCCTTGGCCGTTCGTCTCCGACCCGATCCCAACGCAAAGAACAACATCGCCGCCCACGCGGTCATCGAGTTGCGGAACGGGCAGCGCATCGACGTGAACACGAATGGGAAGTGGAAGGCGACGGCCGCTCCGGGCGACAATTGGTTCGCCCCGAATTGCGACGATTCAGACTGGAAAGCGGCGAATGTTGAGGGGCCCTACGGCGACACGCCGCCTATCCGCAGCGCCGATGGCACCGTCGGGCCCGGGCGATATTTGCGCAAAAGCTTCACGGTCAAAGGTCCGGTCGCCAAGGCGCGGCTATACGCCACGGCGCTGGGCGTCTACGAAGCGTCCATCAACGGCAAACCTGTCAGCGGCGATCAATTCGCGCCGGGTTGGACCGATTATTTCAAACGCACAATGGTTCAAACCTATGACGTCACGAATCTGCTACAGCCGGGTGAGAGCAATTTGCTGAGCGCTCTGCTGGGCGATGGCTGGTTCGCCGGCCGCGTCGGGTGGTTGGGATCGCGGCAATACGCGCGGATTGCCGATCATCCTTCCTTCAACGCGCAGCTTGAAATTACTTATGCCGACGGTACGACCGAAACAATCGTCAGCGACGATTCGTGGAAGGGTGGTCCCGGCCAGATTGTCGGTTCCGATCTACAGCTTGGCGAAGTTCAGGACGCCCGCAAGGCCGTTCCCTGGGACCAGACGTCATTCGACGATTCGCAATGGCCCAACGTCACCACCGAGAAGCACGACAACATCGAGCTCGATCCCCAGCTTGGCGTGCCCGTCCGAAAGCTAATGGAGCTATCGCCGAAGAAGATCAGTCGCATCGGCGGCGTATGGATCGCCGATTTTGGCCAGAACATGGTCGGTCACGTCCGCCTGAGCGGTGCGGGCCGAGCCGGAGATCAGGTCGAAATCGAGCATGGTGAAATGCTCAACCCCGACGGCACACTTTATAACGAGAACCTCCGCCAAGCCATTTCACTCGACGAATTCACCTTTGCCGGAACCGGCAAAATCGAAACCTTCGAGCCTCACTTCACGTTCCACGGCTTCCGCTATGCGCAGATCACCGGCTATCCGGGCGAGTTAACGGCGGACAATATTCGCGGCATCGTCGTCGGTTCTGATACGCCTGATACCGGGACCATCGTTACGTCCAATGCCGACGTCAATCGGTTGGTTTCCAATATCCGCTGGGGCCAGCGCGGAAATTTCCTATCAGTTCCCACGGATTGCCCGCAGCGCGATGAGCGCATGGGGTGGATGGGCGATGCCCAGGTCTTCGCCCCGACCGCGGCGTATAACGCCGATGTCTCCAGCTTCTTCAGCAAATGGATGGTCGACGTGAATGACGGCCAACTCTCCGGCGGCCCCAACGCCGGCGCCTATTGGACCACTTCCCCTCGCGTCAGCAGCCAGGCCGCCGGTTATCCCATTTGGGGTGATGCCGGCGTCATTATCCCCTGGGTCATGTACACCGCCTATGGCGACCGCGCCTTCCTCGAACAAAACTACGACCACATGGCCAAGTGGGTCGATTTCAACCAACGGCGCTCCGACCACCTTCTGCTCGCCGGCGGCGCCGGTGACAACCTGGCGCCCCTCAACGGGGGCACCGGCCGCGGTGGGCCGGGCGCCGCCGCCGCCGCCGCCACCACCGCGGTCCTCGATACCGCATACTTCGCGCACTCGGCGCAGATCGTCTCCCGATCGGCCGCGATTCTCGGCAAGACCGGGGACGCCGCAAAGTATGACAGGCTCTATCACGACATCTGCGACGCGTTTCTAAAGGCGTACGTTCACGAGGACGGCAGCATGGTGGCCGGCACGCAGAGCACTTATGTGGTTGCCCTTTCGTTCGGCATCATTCCGAAGCGACTGCACGATGCCGTCGCCAAGCGTCTGGTCGATGATTTGACCAGCAGGGGCCACCTGACGACCGGCTTTGTGGGAGTCGGATTTCTCAACCCCACGCTGACGGCCATCGGCCGGTCGGACCTGGCATTTCAACTACTTCTGACCGACACCTATCCTTCCTGGCTCTTCACCGTGAAACAGGGCGCCACCACGGTCTGGGAGCGATGGGATGGCTATACGCCGGAGCGGGGATTCCAGGCTTCCTCCATGAATTCCTTCAACCACTATGCGTTAGGATCGATCGGCAAATGGCTCTACTCCGGAGCGGGAGGCATCGGGATCGACGAAGAACGTCCCGGCTTCAAGCATTTTTTCCTGAATCCGCAATGTTCGACGAAGTTCATCTCGTACAAGGCGACGTTCAACTCGCCCTATGGCCTGATCTCATCCGCGTGGCACGTGGAGAACGATCGGGTGACCTACGATGTGACGGTTCCCTCCAATACGACCGCGACGCTGATATTGCCCGCCACTGGAAACGATCTCAAGGCCACCGGCGCGCCGGTCGTAGCCGGTGAAAATGGCACGCGGACGCTCGCGGCCGGCACGTACGAATTCTCCTTCCCGGCGAGCAGCAGGTGATCCGCACGTGTCCTCACAACCCCCAAAACGGATCCGAACCGGCCGGCTCCGCCTCGGCCGGATCCGGACAACCTCCCACCCAGCTCGGCCAATGCTCAAGGATGTGCGTGAGCGTCTGGCAAGTCATCAAATCCGGGGCCTCTTCGGCAACTCGAACGATCATCCGCCGCCGGCGTGTCGCCAGCCAGCGCGACGGGCGATAGCGCGCTTCCAGCAGCATCGTTCGGGTCAATCCAATGCGGCTGTTGGCCGCGTGTTGCGTTCGTTTGATGCCGCGCAAAAGGGCCGTCGAACTGCGCGACGTCGGGTCGCATTTGAAGCGACAGGTGTGCGTGTAGTCCGCGATGTCCGCGAAAAACCCCAGCCGGGTCTGTATTTGTTCGGCCCGCTCCAGCCAGCGTGCGGCATCGTTCAATCGGCCCATCGCGCGAAAAATCTCCCCCAGTTCCGCCATGTTTCGGGCGCGAACCCGCATGGGAACGTTCGCCGATTCATTTTCACAAACCGGCAGGAGCAACCCGCACGCTTCTTCTTGCCGATTGGATCGCGCCCGCGCAAACGCCTTGTATCCGATGAATGGCGCCGCCTCTGCCAGCGACGCGATCCCCGCGGAATTTCCAGCGCGATCGGCCAACTCAATCCACTGCGCCAATTCCGGTCCGCCTGGAACCAGGCCGCGATGGCGGTAAATGCAAACGTGTTCGACCGCAAATTGGAATTCGGAACCTCGGGCATTGGGATGCTCGCGAGGCAAGCCCGAGCGCAGCCGTTCCCGGCGCTCGAGCGCGGCGACGGCATCGGCGGAAAATCCCCGCCGCGCCTGCACCATCGCCAGCCGAAGCATCACCGCCAACGCGGTGGCCGTGTCGCCTTCGCTCCTGGGCCGCGGCGCCGCCCGGCCCGTGGCCAAATCCCATATCGCCGCCGCCGAACACCGCAGAACCTCGTATGCCCGATCGTATTCCCCCCGCGAAAAGCAGGCGTCGAATTGGTCGCTGACAAAGAGCGGCGCGCGGAGCATTGAGATCGCGCTGGCCAGATCACGCCGCACCGGTTCCCGCGGTTTGCTGGTCCATTGGGCGTCTATTCCCAACGGATCGGATAGGTCCAGCACGCGCGATCCGTTGCGGACGTAGCTCCAGTCGCAGGCCACTTGCAACTGCCCGGTATATCGCCGCACCGCCGTCCCGCGCAAGCGGGCGCGCGTCGTTTTCGGCGGAACGAATCGCGGGTCGCCGCCGCCGTCGATATCCACCACGCGATGGCGCAGGTTTTCCTGCAACGCCGAAAATAGCCCCGGCGGGGCGATCTGCCCGAATCGAAGGTCGATCTCGCACAACTCGTTCCTCAGCGCCAGGACATCGGAAACCTGTTCCCAGCGAAGCCCGCGCTGCGCCAAACTGCCGGCCAGAAATCCAACGTGTTCCGCAAGCAAGCCCGGCTTTTTCAAAATCATCTCGGACGATATTTCAGCCGAAAGCCGCCTGCTGCGCAGATGATCGCGAAGGCTGGTCAGGCAATGGTTCCAGAGGGCAAACGATTCCGGATCGACTCCACGACGGCGGGCGTGCGCCATGAACAGCGGATACTTGGCCGACCAGTCGAACATTCCCTCGACCGCCGCGGGGCCGCGCGCCAGCAGTTCCAGCGTCTCGGCCCACCGCCGGCAGACTTCGCCCGTCCAAGGCGGCAATTCCGAATGATTCTGGTTTTGGAATGCGCACTCGAGATATTGCCGCTGAATCTCAATGAGCGTCATCCGGCGCCCGTCGACCAGCTCGGCCTGCGTTTTGAACAGTGGATCCGTGGCGAAGGCATGCAGCGCAGCCACTGGACTCTTCAGCCGGATCGTTCCCGCCGGCCGCAGACCGGCCTCGGCCATCGCGACAACCACCGCCGTCGTCGCCACGCGCAGCCACAATCCTCGCAGGCTGTTGAGTGGATCGGCACAGATCACGTGCAGCCGCCGCGAGCCGTTGCCGGCCAGCGATTCGTCCCGGGTGTTGAATATTCCCCGGTCGCTCGTTGTGCTGTCGGAAACCGATTTGCAGAAAATATGCATCCTCGGCGAAAGCGTGAACTGAATGCCCGGACACAGGGGATTCAGTCCGCCGGCGAAGCAATAAATGCGTGAAACCAAATGCGGAATCAGTTGATCCGCCATGTTCGTCCGCGTCGGCGCATGGCTGAACGACTCGTGCTGAGCCCAGGAAATTCCAGGCTGAAGGTAATCGATGCTGTGCTTGGAAATCACGATCCGGCGGGCCGGACCCTTGGAGTTAAACTCCTCCGCCAGCGAGGCGACAATCGCGTCCCCGGCGGAGGCATATCGAACCAGGTCGTCCGGCGAATCGACTTCGCACGTCGCCAACTCGAGATGCCCGCCGACGTCGCGATACAGCCGGCTTCCATTGCTCAGGAAAATCCCGCCGCCGCCCTCCATCGGCAAATACGCAAGGCGCAATCGCGCCACTCGCATCAACTCTTCGCAGGGCTCGATGCGTTCGCCCGCCGCCCGCCCCTCCGAGAGCGATACGGCGAATTCCGTCTCGATGCCAAATGGACGGCGGGTCATGCGGTTGGCCGCTATTGCCCGCCATCCTGCCGGCTGGCACGCAGCAACCGCTGCGAATCGCCGGACAAAATGTGGTCGATCGCATCCAGCCCAGTGCGCAGCAATTGGCCGGCCTGGTCCCGCAGGGGCTGCAAGTCCACGCGCGGCCCTTCCCCGGCGTCCGGACCACCGATACCGGAATTTCGGATCGATTCAATAGTTTGTAGCGCTTCCATACCATTCTCCTTGTTCGTAACAACTTGACTGCGCCACGGCCGATGGCGGAACGTCCGCCCGGGCGCCCAACTCATCAAGAACCTCAATAAGCGATTTGCCGTCGGTAAGAACCCGCTCCATCTTTTCCCGAGTCATGCCCAACGGATCGGGCATCTCCAGCGTGCGAAACGCCGGGGCCGCGAATCCCCCGCGTTCCAATCGGAATCGGATTCGATCCCAGTCCATCGACTCAACCTGGTCGCCAAATCGCCGAAGCAGCATCGCGCGCGTCCAGGCGCGGCTGTCCTGGGGCGGCTCGGTCGTCGCCCGCAGTATTTCCTCTTCGGGCACAATCCGCTGCGTTGAGCCCGCTCTTTCGAAGGCCCAGAAAAGCCCGTCGTCCGGATTGAGACTGGAGTAACACATATCCAGGCATTTCACTTCCGGTGAATCCCACGTGAGCCGCGGCTTCCGCTCCATTGCCCCGCGAATCGCCAGCAACTTCAGCACCCAGTCCAATCGCCCGGCCAGGGCGTGGAAATCGCCGCTTTTTAGTTTCATCAGCGTGTCTTCCCAGAGCGACATGATGCTCGGCGCATCCGCCAGATCGCATTCTCCGCACTCCACGAATTGCCGGGCCTCTTGCAAAAAACGCATTTGCAATTCCACGGCCGTAAGCTCCTCGCCCAGCATCGTGCGGCATCGCCGCGTCAGCGTAACGTCGTGTCCCCATGCACGCAGGGCATCGACCGGATCGTCCAGGATCAGCTTCAGATTGACGCGCCCCGACGCGATCATGCCCAGGACGATCTGCATCACGCCGAATTTCAGATAGTTCGCGACGTGGCACAGCGCCGCGTCGTAAAAAATGACGTGCAGCCGGGCCCACGGACTGCTTTCCCGGCCACAGAGCGCTTCGTCTCTCAGATTCACCAGCGGACGATTGAAGGTGGTCTGCGTTCCGCACACGCATTGCATGAAATCGCCGCGCTGGGTGATCTGATATTCCACCGCCGGCTCGTTGTTCTCGCTGCCCGCTTTTCCCTGTCCGGTGAAGACGATGCTCGAAACCTGGTACGACGCCAGGAACGACAGATAATGGATTTTGTGCGACGCGATGTCATCGAACGTCGAGCGCGGGATGAGAAAATTGGTGTGGGCGCCCCAGGACGCGGAGCGGCCGTCCGAATTACTCGCCATCACCTGGAGTTGCCGCCCGTGCAGGCGAAGTTTTTCGTTGGCGGAAGCCTGCGCGCCGGCGGCCAGACGCAGCATGGCATGGTGATACTTGACAAAATCGTACGCCGATCGAATCTCGGGAATTGCGATTTCGGCGTGCGACATGTCGATATATACGGAGGCACCGGCCAGCGTGAATTTGCGGCACCAATCCTGCGGATTGATCGCGTTTTTCCGGTCGGAAGCGGGGCGATCCCACGCGCCGTAAGTGCGAAACAGGGCGTTGTCGCGATAGACGCCCGGATAATCGCGGTTATCCTTCCAAGCCGGTTCGGCCCTGCTTTCCGCCGGAATACCGTCGAATTCGGCCAGCAGCATGCGTGCCGCTTCCGTGGCCGTGTCCCGTTCGTCGCCGCGACCGAGTATGAAATTGCAGAACTCCAGGTCACCGCCCCCAAGGGGCGGACAAAGTGCGGTCGTCGCCGACTTCGCGTTATCCGTTGATCTGCTCATCAGACGCTCCGTTGCTGAGGAATCGGTGCGGCCGCGACACCCGGCGGACGATCGGCTCAACCGCCACCACGTCCACGTCCTGCCGAAGGTCGCCCAAGTACTGATGGATGTTTGTTCGCGTCAGCGCTGCCGCGAGGCTTTCAATCGTGCTGGCGGCGGCGTCTTCGATATCGGCGAGGCGCAAACCCGGCTCGCCGCCGCGAACTTCGCGATATGCCGCCGCCTGTTTCGCAGCGCGGGAAATTGTTTCAATGCACCGGCCGCTGGCCAGTTCTCGCGCGTAAACCACTCGCTGCGTGTTGTCGCGAAAACGCACGGTGCAAAGCGCACTGGCGTTCTGGCTGTACATCAGCGAGATCGCCCGCTCGATCATTTCCAGCCGGGTTTTCGTGGCAAGCTCTCCGTTAGGATTGAATGGGAGATCCGCGGGAAGGTGAATTTGAAAGATTTCTCGAGCCGCCCGCAGATCGGGCCGCGGAACCCGGATCTGCACCTGCATCCTCTCGACCAGAGCCGGATCGAGCATTTCGATTTTGTTGGTGGCCGCGATCAACGCGGTGGGGGGGTCGCCGTCAGCGCGATCGGTCTCAAATCCCGAGATCTCGGCGAGCAAAGATGCCAAAAATTTGTCTCCGTGGAACCCCGCGACTCCGGCCGAGCCGCGCGCCCGGCCGATCGATTCCACTTCGTCCAGGAACAGCAGTCCAAAGTTTTTCGCAGCCCGCAGGGCCTGAAAGCATTGCCGAATTCTCTGCTGCGTTACCCCGACGAAGGGGTCCTCAAACGCCGATGGCTTCACCACCAGAATGCTGCACTGCCGGCCAAGCATGCGCTGGACTTCCGCGCCCGCGATTTTGGCCAACATGGTTTTGCCCACGCCCGGCGGTCCGGCGAGAAGAATCGTCCGCTGGCCGCCGAGCCGGTATCGCCTGGCCACGTCCGGGGCGGCCAGCGCCAATTTCAGCACCGAAATCATCTGGTCGCGCACCGCCGACAGCCCGCCGACGCGATTCAGCGGAATATCCGGAATCGATTCCAGCCGGAATTCCAGCCCGTCGTCGCGCGTCAGCCGCTCGAATGCCAAACCCGCATTGCGGTCCCAACGGACCGGATCGCCGGCGTGCCACGGCTCGCCGCGAATCGGCCCGGCGATTCCGATCACGCGCTGATCGCTTCCGCAGCGCACCTGCAATCGATGCCCTTCCAGCACCCGCTCGACAATCGCCAGTTCCCCCACCGGCGGCGGAGGGGCCGGCGATTTGCCGATGACGACCGACATATCCGAGTTCAGCAGGACCTCGTCCCCGATCGCAAGCGATTTCTCGTCCACCTCAATCGCCATCGGCACGTGGCGGCGGCTGTTGCCATGCTGCACCACGGCGCCGGCGACGGTTTCTTCCTCGGAATCCTCCGGCGCCGAAAGCCGTGTCGGACCCAGATACACCGCCGGATACGCCGGCGGGGCAACCAACCTGCTCAGGACCATCCCCAGTTCCTCTTGCGCGTGCTTGGCGCTGGCCAGACCGTTACGCAGCACGTCGATCTGGTCGAACAAACACATGTCAAGCTGCTGGCTCATCTGCCCAGAACGTTGCCGGGTTGCCGACAACAATTTCGCCTTATCCTGAGGCGAGGAGACGATCGAACCAATACTTTCGAGCAAGTCCTGCACCTGGCGCGAGACTTTGGAATCGTCAGGTTCGCTATCGTGGCCGTTGGCCTTTTTTTGCGTGTTTTCAACGGTCGCCATTTTCACTTCCTCCCACGGCGGCCAATACGCCGCCGTAAATTTGCCGCCCGCGCACAGTCGCGGATGGCATATACATGACATGGAACGCCCGCTGGACGATCAGTCCCCGCCTCCAACCGAACACGGCCGGGACGAGCGATCCATTTCGGTCGCTGATCAGCAATCCCAGGTGCTGGGGAAGGCAGAATACCGTTCTATGAAGCGCGCAATCGGCGGAGCTGAAAAAGATTCCCGCCAATTCGCATTTCGCGCGTTTGGCGGCGTCACATTGTCGTACCCGGCAAAAGTCGGGATGCAGATGAATCCAGCCGCAAAACTGCTCGCCGCGATCCCGAAGACGCATCGCCGCTCTCGCCGCCGCCCAGGTCTCCGCAGTGAACGTCAACTTGGTAAATTGCTGGACGGTATGCTCCGCCGGCACCTGGGCCGTGATCTCGATGAAAACAAGCTCGCGGTCGAGGGTGTCCCGATGCAGCCTGCCCAGCAGGATTCCGCCGACCTCGACGTTGCCGGCCGCGGCGCACATTTCCTTTGCCTGGTTGAGGGCCTCGCTGGACAGGAAAACGGGAGCGTCTCCGTCAACCGATTGCCCGACCGCGACCGAGTTTGCGCGAAACTGCGCGATCGGCGTATCCAGGATTTCCACCGGCTGCGGGATTTCCTCAATCGTGGCCGTGGATGTGTCGGATCCAGGCGCCGACACGGCGAACGCCATCACCTTGAAGTAGAACACGTCCCCATCACGCAGCCGCCCGGCGGAAACGTATCTCGTTGAAGCACTGCGTGCGTCCTGATGGAAATAGGTTTTGGGAAAATCGACGCTAAACGTCTGCCCATCGCCGCCACGGATGCACCCCCGTATTCCGCGGACATACGGTCCACGCGCCCGATCCTCCCAAATTGGCTCGAAATCGACTGCCGTGGCGGTCATCGGCGGCACTTTTTGCAGGCGGATCGCTTCAAATCTCGCCCATTCGCGCGCCGGCACCCAGTCCGGCACAAACGGATCCGAGCCCAGGGCAGTGCCATTGGCGTCGAATATTTCCAGAACGAATTGGCAATGCGTTCGATCCGGCATAAAAGGTCCACGAACAAATCGCTTCAGTGCAAATCCCCCCGGCGGCTCCGCCGGCGCCCTTCCCTCTGGCGCCGGTCGGAACCGCTCCACCGACCTCAACCGGCATCGATGTTAGGTGACACCAGAACTTCATCCTCGTCTTGCAAAACGCTGTCGGCGTCTTCGCTGGCGTGCAAATGACGGCCTTGACGCTCGAGCCGTAGCGAATAGGACACTTCCCGCCCGTCCACAACGGCGGGCAATCCCATGGTCGGCAAAAGCCGATCGATAAGCTGGGCGATGGTTTCTTCACCGACGTCGCGCAGACGAACAATGCGCTGGCCGGTCACGTCGGTCGCCCGAATCGTCAAACGCGAGCGGGTTTTCGGCGGTGCAACAGTGGCAACCATAAACAATCTCCTTTCAAGCAAGACACTTATGAAACCCCCGGGCCAACGAAGCCCGGAAATCGAATGCGTAAAAATTCCCTTGCCAGGTCGGCGTCGCGATAAAGCGCCGCTATCTCGGGTCCGCATAGGCGTACGGCTATCGACATCCCAGATAACGCTTGTCCAAGTTCCCAGGCGGAAGCGCGCGGTAACAGCGATTCAAACACCAAGCTCGTCTGGCCATCGGCCACGGCGGCGGGGCGGACCAAGCGGATTTGGGTGGCAACGTGTAACAGCAGCGCCGCGACGGCCGTGGATTTCGGCTGCGGAGGCGGGGCGTCGTCGCGCACCAGTTCCGCCATACAATGCAGAATCCCGCTCCGAACGCTGATGACCGCCGAAAACGGAATCGCCGCCGCCTGCATGCCCGTCCCGTGTCGGTTGGCTTCCAGCCGGACGACGGCCGAATCCTCGCGGCGCGTGTATTCCCAGCCCGCTTCTTCACATAAAGCGGCAGGATCAACGGCAGGATCGGCGGCCTCTTCCGTCCACTGCGAATCAAGCGCGGTCATATCGGCGAGGAGACGGCCAATGCGATCGTCGGCATCAAAGACGTTTTCGAGCACGATTTCACCGATGAGCACGATTCGCCGCCCGGTGGACAATCCCAGCCGCACTCCCGGACCCGCTGAGCCATTACGGGTGAGAATTTCCCAAAATCCATCCAGCGGCCATTGCGGGCCCACCAAGGGTGCGTCCAAACGAAGGATGCCATCCTCGATTCGCACCCGGCCCGTGGAGACTTGGTCGCAGTCCAGGGTTATTTCCCATAACGAGGGTCCCAACCGGCGGCCGAGCACGCCGAGACGTGCCAGCGCGGCGACGGCCTGGTCCTCGCGGGCGCCTGTTTCACCAGGGATTTCAGTTGCACAAGTCATGCCGCACCTGCTTTCGCAACGATTGCGCGGCGTTTCAGCGGACGATTATCAACCGGATAAAGAGCCCGATTGGCCGGATCACGCGCCCATTGCGCTGCGGCAGGATTTAACGGGTCGTGAGTGGACATTCGCTGCCACGAAAACAGCTCGTAAAGCGCGAAACAAAGGTCGACCAGCGGCATTCCCGGCGTAATATTCGCGATGCAAACGACGGGAACCATCTCCGCGACGTTCGGGTGCCAGATCCGCGGCGTCAGCAACGTCAGCATTCGTGCGACATTTGGCGGCGCGACCAGATAATCGGGCGCAAACCAGACTCCGACTGAGAATCGGTCTGCAACGCGAACGCCCGAGCCATCGCGAACAAACCCCTTGCATCTGAACTCGGCGATAAAACGGTCGGGTGCAAATCCTGGCGGCGCCGGCAGCGGTTCGATTTGAACGATGTCGCTCTCGGCCACGAACTGCGTGGCGTTTTCGAGGTTCCACCGCAAAAACCTCTGGAGGATGGGGTCCGCGGCGCCTTGTACCGATTGGATTTCAGCCCGCATGGCATTGCCTCAAAAGAGTACATAGATAATGAATTTTTCCTCGGCTGACGAAGAAAAATCTTGTCTCAGCAATCTAGAAAACTTAAACCGCGCATTTGCATTGTCTTAACCCGTCAACAAAAACTTTCGTTCTCACCGCGCCTCGTGGGATCACACTCAATTGAGCGTGCGGCCAAGTTGTAATTGATACCGTTGCACATCGTCGCCGGTGTGGATCGCCACGATATCGCCGCTGAGGATTCCCGCGTCTCGAAGCGGTGCGCAAATCTCGCGCTTCGCAAGCGTTTCCCGCGAGACCGTCTGTATTTGGTCGAAACCGATGGGAACCATCTCCCGACCGCAATAAGGGCAGATTTGAAGGCGGCGGCCGAGCCGGCTTTCAAGCCGAAGCACCGGCCGCCGCCGCGAGCACCCCTTGCATGCCAGCGTCCGAACGAAAGAGCCGCACTCGACGCTTACCGAGTCTCCATGCGTCCTGGTCAGCAAATCCTCGAACGTGCAATGATCCCGCAATTTTAGCGTCGAAACGTCCCAAGCCTCGTGCCGACAGCGGCAAGAAGGGTTGCGCTCGAACCGCGTGACGTGAAGTCTGTACGGCAGCAGACCCAGCGTCACCTGTTTGCCGACCAAGACTTCTTCCCAACGGCCTTCCAGAACTTTTTCGAGTTCGATCGACTGTAAACTGGCCGCGAGATTTCCCAACGCCAATGGAACATTGTTCGCGCCATGGCCGTTTCCGTTGCGTTGGCAAGGGAATACGGCGTCCAACAGCCTGTAATCCTCGTCCGACCAAGCACACTGTAAACAGGGCTGGGCGCGCCCCGGACGATAAACGTTGACCCTCGCTAGCATCGTCGATGGGTCAACTCCCGCGTCGATATAATCAACCCGCAAGTATTGCGCCGCCTGATTGAGAAACCGCCTGGCGCCTCGATTGTCGAGGCATCCAAGAAACGCATGGGCCCGCCGCAGCAGCCCCAACGGCACGGCTTCAACCGCGGCGCGAATGGCCTGAATTTTCATCCGCGGATTGATTTGGCGCATTTTCCGCGCCAGCACGGACGCTTTACCTCGTCCCAGCTCTCCCGGTAGAACGTTCTGGCCCTGGTAATTCCGCGCCTCGTAAACGTCCGGATCGATAATGACCGCGGAATCGACCCGCCCGCCGCGGGCGACCATTAGCCCCAGGGCCGATCCAACCGCGCCGGCGCCGACGAGCGCGACGCGGCGATGTTTGCCCTTTCGCACGTAATTCTTTGCATTTGCGCCCATTGTTTTCTCCCGGAATTCGCGGCAGGGGCTAAAGATTCTCCGGCGTCCAACTCAGTTCGGTGGCTGGGTCGGTGCTCTGTTTGCAAACAGTGCATTGTGGACCGTACGTCCAACAAGACGGCGAATCCGCCGGACTGTGATACGGTGCTCCGCAGTGCGGACAACATACGACAGCCGGGTCGCCGTCGGCGACCGGCAGTCGGCAGCGGGCGCAAAAGACCTCTGTGGCGCCCTGGGCGCGTTGAAATGGCCGAATCGTCGCCAATCGCTCGGCCGAATAGATCAACCGGACGTGGCTTTCCCGCTCGTCAAACGGCCAGCAGACGATCTCATCGCGATCCGCCAGGATGCGAAGCGCGCAGGGCAAACCATTGGCTGATGCCGGAATTTCCGGGGCAAAAAGGGCCGCCCACCCCTGTCCGCATCGCTGAAGCCGCATCCGTCCGGCGCCCGCAACCGGCTCCAAATAATCGCGGTTCATCTCATCCAATGAACACTGGGACCAATTCCCACCATTTTTAGAAATCCAGAGATATGGCATCGCTCGCTCCGAATTCTCTCGCGTCTCACGAAGCTCGGGTCATTACTGCCTCACATCACGGCCGCTTATGAAAATCGCCGCCTCAGTGAGTGGCGATGGCGCATTCCCATTTCCGCGCCAGCCGTGTTTGGCCTTCAGGGGCCGTTTGAATGAAGTATTTATTCACGCCGACCGCGGCAAACTTGCGTCTCAATCGATGCACGAGATTGCGCAGGTTTCCCGGCGAAAACCGCCGGTTCAACAGCGTTTGCAGGCGCGAGCTCAATTCCTGATTCCGTTTGAACGGAACGAGATTGCCGTTGCAGGGCGGAGCCATGTCGGGCATGGATCCGATTTCCGGATCAGCCAGCAGCGATAGGAGCTTGGCAAGCGTGACGCTCAACTCAACTTCGATGCCGTCGATGCTGACGGTCGCCGAACCATCCGCATTGGAATCCAGTTTGAAATCGGTCACACCGGATTGAGCCGCGCGTTCCAGCACCCTGTCCGCATCAGTCTTGCGTTTGCGGCGTTTGGATTTCTCCAGAGGAAGACCGCTGCGTTGTCTGGCTTTGAGCAGCATCGCCAGGAGCGCTGCGGGGGCGAGTTCCGGAGGCAAATGGGATTTTCCCGGAGCGTTCAGGATGTCGCTGGCCCTGATGAGCCAGGTCTGAATTTCGTTTAGATGCCGTTCGAGATTTTCAAGATGTTCGAGGTCCTGAAGTGCTTCCAGCAAAATGAGTTGCAACAATTCGAACAGGCGTCGGAAAATCTCCAGATTATGGCTATTCGGCTCAAAAGTGTAAAAGTTGTCGCTCATGATCAGCCTCCTTATGCTGAATCCGATTATGTCAGTAAGGCCCCGGGGCTTCGGTGAGCCGGAGCCTGTACTAGGCAATTTCTGCCACGGGTCATTGAGTTGGTTGAGATTCCGAAATGTCAGTCCGTGCTCGCGAACGAAAAGTTCTGGTCGTCCTCCGTGCGTTGCGCATGTCGCACCTCCACAACTGGTTTCTTTTTCGTCCCGCCGTTTCCGCCCGAGCGTCCTACTCAATTCAGCGGCGAGAATTTACCGAGGACTTTATCGCGTCAAAGATGAACGTCAACGAAATTCTTTGGTTCGTCGGCCAACCTTCAAGGCGCGAAATTTGTTCTTTGGTCCAATATATGGCGCGGAAGGCACGTTCAACGACCGTTACGCGCACTTTACTTCACAAGAGAGCGCGCAGAATGATAGTTTCGTTGCCGATAAAAAAAATGCTTTTTTCTTAGGTTCCGCCAAACGTCATCTTTATAATGTAGTCCTCGTCGCAGTAACGGCTGGATCGGAGGAAAGGGCTGTGAAAATCAAATTTCGGTTGGCGGACGTGCTGGCGCAGTACAAATTGGATCGCCGTGGTTACAAGAAGGAAATCGCAGACGTCATGCACTATGGCCAACGCAAGGTGAACGAGCTTCTCAGCGGCAAGCCCGTGAGTCTGTGTTTTGAAAAACTGGAACAGCTCGTCACCTGGTTGGTCAATCAAGGCGTAAGTCCGGATGAGCTGCCGGGCAATCTGTTCGGACGGGATGATTTGTGGGACCGCGTGCGTCAAGCCGTGCGCGTGCAAATCGTCCTCGGCAAAACACTGGTGCCGTGGGCGAACGACAGCATGAGCGAAATGGTCGCCACCCACGATCTGGAGGTCGCGGCCAAAATCGTGCAGGAACTGACTCTTCGGTCGCACCGCTCCATTGATCTTGCGTTTGAGAACGTGGGGATCCAATACTCCGCCAAGGGTGATGTGCCGGCGGAGTATCGCGCTCATGCCGTTGGGCTGTTTGCCGACATGCGCAAGCGCCAGGTTCAGGATCCCCCCAAGCCATCGGTCACTTTTTCCGTCGCATCGCAACGCAAGAATTTGATGGTTGAACTGCTAATCGCGTCGTGCTTCGGATGCGATCCGTTTCGGCCACCCCCATCGGGGCATCCCGTGCCGTTCTATTTGATGTACCGCGACGGGGTTCCGAACCTTCCGAGTTGTTTCGGCGGCCGCGCACCGCCCAGGATTTCCGGCGCAAGTCCAGGGCCAGGAATATATTATCGCACAGAAGCCGGCTGGCGGTTTTTGCCTAACAAGGACTCCATGGCGGATGCCGGGGTTGTGTTCATTACGTTTCAGGAGAACACCGAAGCCATGGAAGTGGCGTTATTTGGCTTTTCCAGCGCCGCCACGTTGGCGGTAGGCCGTCATTTCTTCAAACGGACCGACGTATTCTGGCCTCCGGTCGCGACCTTGGCCGGACGACAGGTGGGCGCATATATTTGCGGGCTGAATTGGCCGAAAGGGTCCACCGATGCGGATTGCGAGGTGATACCCTTGTCCAAAAAAGTTCTCGAGACACACTAAGCCCGCCCCAGCGCGCCAGCTAGGTCTGTCAGCCATGTCTAAAACTCGTTCGTCGGCCAAGGTTCCCGTGGGAAATCTCCAAGTGAGCCATTTCCTCAGAGGGGTCCAACTCATCTTATTGGGCGCCAGCATGCTTGTTGCCGAAGGATGCATCGGCATTCCGCCGGCGCAAAACGTACCGGCTCCTGGTGTGGCAGCGAACGACAGCCATTTTAAGAACGACGATTTCCAGGATAAGCCAAAGACCGAGTTGTATCTTCGCATGGCCAATGAAGTGGAATCGAATCTCCGGCTTGAGATTCTGGACAAATGGTTCCCCGTCGCGTTCGATGGCGGGGGAGGCAGCTTCTTTCAGGATTACAACGTGGACTGGTCGCGCGGGGATGGCGGGTCCAAGGGAATCGTTTACGAATCCCGATTGACCTGGACCGCCGCCGAGGCGGCCGTGCGGTTCCCGGCGAAGGCCGAGATGTATCTTGTGCAGTCACGACACGGCCTGGCATTCCTGGCGGAGAAGATGTGGGACCGCCAGCGGGGTGGGTTTTTCTGGGCGGTCGACGATTCCGGCAATCCCGCCGGCGCCGACGGCGCCGAAAAGGTAGCCTACGGCAACGCGTTTGGGATCTTCGCCGCGGCCACGAATTACAAGGTCACGCGCGATCCGGTGGCATTGGACTTGGCCGAAAGGGCCTTCCGTTGGTACGACCAACACGGGCACGACCAGAAAAACGGAGGGTATCTGGAAACGGCCCCCGATGGCTCAAAATCGGCGGCCGAACTTATCGCCCCGGGTGTGAATCCCGTCGGAGTCCGCACTGATGAGAAATCGATGAACACCAGCATCCACCTGCTGGAAGCACTGACCGCCCTGTATGAGGTCTGGCCCGATCCAACGGTGAAAGCGCGACTGAACGAGATGTTCGAGATTGTGCGCGACAGGATTTATGCCGAGCCGGGCTACCTGATTCAGTTCTTCAGCGCAAACTGGCAGCCACGCCAATCCGGCGATTCTTATGGGCACGATGTTGAGACTGCATACTTATTGACGGAAGCCGCCGCCGCCCTGGGGATTCCACGGGACGCCAGGACTTGGACGGAGGCCCGGCGGCTGGTTGACCATGCGCTGCAATATGGCCTTAATTCCGAGCACGGCGGCTTGTACAACTCGGGCGGAATCGCCGGCGGAGATTACGTCGCCCAGCGGGAATGGTGGGTCCAGGCCGAGTGGCTCAACGCACTTTTGCTGATGCACGAACGCTACGGCCGCGAGACGCCTCAATATTGGGACGCGTTTGTCCGGCAATGGAACTGGATCAACCAATACGAAATCGACAAAATCCACGGCGGTTGGTATCCGCGCCTTTATAACGACAACCGTCCGGTTCCATTTCCCAAGAGCAATGCCTGGACCGATTGTTACCATCAGGCGCGGGCGATGCTCAACGTCTCGGCAAGGCTGCGCAAGCTCGCCGCGGCAGGCTTCCCCTCCGACGCAAAGTAGTCCGCGGAATTTCAGGAAATCCCGATCGGAATTCCGAAGACGAACACCGGGACGCAGCCGTTTTCCGAAATGGGCCCGACAAGATTCGAACTTGTGACCTCGTCCTTATCAGGGACGCGCTCTAACCAACTGAGCTACGAGCCCGCGCTTTTCGGGGGAAAAGGATTCTAAGACCCGGACAATCCCTGTCAATCTCGCCTGACCACAGCCGCTTGACCGGACGGCATTGCCTTTGAATGATGGTCGTCTTGCCGGGAGGCGCGTATGGCGAGTTTTTCAGTCGTGATTGTGACGGCCGTCCCCAGCGGGCTGGGCGCCGATGGGGCCGGGGGGTTCGTGAAGATCGACGGACGCGAATGCCTGCTCCGCGCCGTCGAGATGTTCCTCAATCGGGATGGCGTCAAGCAAATCCAATTGGTCGTCGCGGACGATCAGTTCGAGGAAGCCAAGCGGAAATTCGGCGGGCACCTGAGTTTCTCCGGGGCCAAGCTGGTCGTCGCGGGAAAACAGTGGATGGATCAACTCGCCGCCGTCGCCGACAAAATCTCCGCCGACGCCACGCACGTCATTATTCACGACGCCGCCAGGCCGGCCGTGGCGTACAACGATCTGGACGCCCTGGCAGCCGAGGCCGAGAAGCATCCGATCGTCGTCATGACCACCTCCGTTCGCGGCGGAGTCATCGAGACCGAGGAATCCGGCAAGCCGATCGCGTTGCGCTCGGGACAAAGATTTCAGCAGGTGGTCACGCCCTGGGTTTTTCGCAAAGACAAATTCCTCGAGATGGCCAAGAACCGGCGCGACCCGGCGGCAGGGGAGATGTGGCTCCTCCGCTCCTCGCCCCTGAACGTCCGTTTGAGCCAGGCGGCAGACGTCTCCATGGTCAAGGCGATGATTTCCCTGCTGCCCAAACCCAGGATCAAGGCCTCCGACAATCCGTTTGAAGAAGCGCAGTGGTGAGCACCTCGAAGCGTGGTGAGCACGTCAAAGCAATGAAGGGAACGACCAACGATGTTGAAAGCGGCGATTTTCCCGGTGATTCTGCTGACGATTTCCAATACTTTCATGACCATCGCCTGGTACGGGCATCTTAAATTCGAGCGCACGGCCCTGTGGAAGGTCGTCCTGGCGAGTTGGCTGATAGCGTTTTTCGAGTATTGCTTTCAAGTGCCCGCCAATCGTCTCGGCAACGAGGGCGGCTTGACCGGCTACCAGCTCAAGATGATTCAGGAAGTCATCACGCTCGCGGTGTTCTGCCTCTTCGCGTTTGTTTATCTCGGCGAAAGATTGCGTTGGAATTATTTCGCCGGATTCGCCTGCGTTTTGCTGGGCGTCTTCTTCGTCTTCCACAAGTGGACGGCCTAGATCGAGCGGGCCGTCGGCTTGACTGGCGGGCGATGTCCGATAGATTGAGGCCAGTTACGGGGCCATAGTGAAATGGGATCACGCCACCATGGCATGGTGGAGTTTGGGGTTCAAATCCCCATGGCTCCATTTTTCCCGCTCCTGCGGGAAAAATAGAGCAGTGGAACAGTAGAACGTAGAGAATAGAGCAAAAGGGCTCGACGTCGGACGACTTCACTGCGGTCTACAATCTTCCGCCACTCTCATCAACTGATTAAATCAATCAGGAGACACCATGCGATCTTTCGAATCCTCGTTCCTCGGATTCCACAGGACAATTTTCGTGTCGATCGCGTTGGCTCTGGGCGCCAGCCCGCGATGCGGCGCTCAGGCCACCCAGCCCACGCGGTCCAGTCCTGCGCCGCTGATGGCGATTCTGAATCGGTTCACCGCGCCGGACGTGCCGGAACTGGGGTCGGGTGAAACACCCGTCAAACCACTCTCGCCTGGCAAACCCGCACCGGCCGGATTGCCCGGTAACGGCCTTGCGCAGCACCCGATGCTTTACATCGGCGAGGGCTACAACAAGATGTTCCTGATCAATGACGGAAAGATCATCTGGACTTATTCCACCGGAGGCGGCTGGGAATACGACGATGTATGGATGCTCTCCAATGGCAACATTCTCTTTTCCCGGATGCAATACGTCGCCGAGGTCACGCCCAAGAAGCAGGTTGTCTGGAAGTACGATGCGCCCAATGGAGGCGAAATCCATTGCTGCCAGCCCATCGGCCTGGACAAGGTGCTGTTCATTCAGAACGGCACGCCGCCAAAGCTCCTGGTCGTGAATGTCAAGACGGGCGCGGCAGAGGTCGAGCACGATTTGCCGTTCAGACCAACCAGCGGAGTCCATGGACAGTTTCGCCGTGTTCGATACACCGACAAGGGAACCTACCTGGTGCCATTCTTGTCAATGAATCAAGTGGTCGAGTACGACAAGGATTTCAACGAGATCTGGAAATACCAGGTCAATAGGCCGTGGGCGGCCATCCGCCTGCGGAACGGCAATACGCTGATCACAAATGAAAGGGACCGCGACACCCTCGAGGTGACGCCGGACAAGAAGATTGTGTGGGAGCTGAAGCCGATCGATCTTCCAGAGAGTCTGCGCTACAGCGACACGCAGTCCTGTACGCGACTGGCAAATGGTAACACGATCATCTGTTCTCGCGGTGGCGGCGGGAAGCCACAACTGGTCGAGGTTACTCCCGATAAGACGGCGGTTTGGGTTCTTCAGGACTGGATTGACGTTGGCCCCGCAACAGCCGTTCAAATTCTGGATGATCCCGGCGTCCCGGAGAACCCCGGAGACTCGCAGCATTGAGACGTTCGAACTCGTCCACAGCGAACACCGCGATAAATCTCGCCGAAGGCAATGGACTCCAAAGCTCGGTATCCTGCGCAAAATTGTCGACGACGTTCCGTGGCGGAGGTCGGTATGGGAAATCCGGGTGAGCTCACCATGCCAAAGCACGCATTACTGGCTGCGTTGCCGGTGCTTTTGACACTGATTTTGTCGGTGGCCATCGTAGTCGCGTATCTCGAATTGTCCGCCGATCAGACGCCACTCATAACCGCATCGACTTCCCCGTCGATCAATCTTCCCATCCCATTGGCCAATTTCACGACCGTGACGGAGGCGGACGAGGTCTTTGCTTCCATCAGCGCCAATTATCCTGACATTGTGGCTCACGCGCACAAAGCGGTGCTGGTGCGATTCCATACCGGCGCTCATATGCACCGCAACGGCCCTGGGGGGAAGGGACCCATGCCTGGGGCCTATTCGCCAATCGTCCAGTGGTGCCATCCGGGTGGCGGCATCGGACTTTGGGGCATTTATGAAAACTGGAGCAGCGGCAGATACGTTGCCGTTTACCGTCTTCGGCCGCTGGACGGTTGGAACGGAGTCGAATCGTGTACCTTGGAGATTCAAAGCAACGCCGGCAACAACCTCATTGCCTCGTATGTCCCCAAGCCGGCGGAGTTGAAACCCGCGCAATGGTTGAATGTGCCGGTGGCATTCACGCTTGGGCAGCGAACACAGATCGAGTTCCGTTTTTGGGCGGGCACGAATGGATTCGCGGTGGACCGGATTTATCTGTTCCGGTTGCCGTGATCGCGAACGGCCGAACAATTGCTTCATGAACGCTGGGTGAACCGCGTCATACGGTAAGGAATGCGGTTGTCCGACTCACCCGGCGGCACATGAGCGTGAATCCTCTCGTCTTTACAGAACTTTCACGGAATCCTGTCGCTTCGCAATCGCGGTCTTTACATTTCTGCGTTCAAATCCTAACGAGATGTGAGAGGGCGCCGGCGCGTCGCCGGCCAAGTCGGCGTTAGAATTTTTGAATCCTTATCCATACACGAGGATTAACGCTAACGCCCGACGTTGAGAATACTCAAGTCTTGAGCCTCGGCTGCCGGATCGGTCAGGGCTGATCGGCGGCGGACGGATTCTTCGTTCAACGAGGCAAGGGCAACGCGGCCGGGAAAGCCGCGCAGTGAAGGAGTCACCATGCATCGGACGCGGTCCAGGGGTTTCACTCTAGTCGAACTTCTTGTTGTTATTGGGATTATCGCAGTTTTAATTGGGATTCTCTTGCCGGCGCTCAGCCGGGCGCGCGAAGCGGCCAACCAAGTCAAATGTGCCAGCAATCTCCGAAGCATCGGGCAGGGGTTGGCGCAATACCTGGTCGATTACGGAGGATTCTATCCAGCCGCCTACAACTATGTCGGCATGAATCTGGATTTTCCCGCTGGGATTGAGAACACGGCGAACAACCCCAGTGGGAAATACGAGGGATATCTTCAATGGTCGAGTTTTATCTATGGTAGAAGAGATCTCGGGTTGAAGTATCCAGACGCCTTCCTGACGACTCTGGGATGGGAGGCGTTCCAATGCCCATCTATTAATAATGGCGGATTGCCGGCGACCGATCCGGGCCCGGCTAACATGGAGCCCGGCCAAAACCTGGATCCCGCCGAGGGTTCCACCGCCGGCCCCGGCGCCCCCTATGTGGATTATCAGGCGCCCCGTATGGCCTACACAGCCAACGAAGCAATCATGGGCCGCAATAAGTATATCCTCGGTTTTCAGGGTTGTACGCGAACCTACAAGTGGGTTCGGGCCAGCCAGATTCTGCACAGTGCGGCAACCATCGCGGTCACGGAATTCAACCAGGATTGGCACGTCGTGTCCGACGTTTCGGACGACGGCTCGGGAACCGTCGTTTGCAAGAGTCACCGACCAGTATGTCCCTACGTCGCCCTCCAAGGCCAGTTTTCATATCCCAGCCCAGGCGCCTACAAGGTGGATCTGGCGCAATCGGGGGGTGTTGGCATAAGACAAGAGGGCCAACCGCAATTAAGCCGCGTCAATAAGACTATGCTGAACGTTCTGAATCCTTACCCGCATTGGACTGGCGGAGTTTATCAAACCGTCTCTTCTTTGGAATGGGTTGGCCGCAATCACGGCCAATTCAAGCTAGTCAACGGTATGGATATGCGGACCACCAATTTCCTCTATTGTGACGGACACGTGGAGAACAAGAGTATCTATGACACGCTGAATCCGTGGGAATGGGGAGACTGGATGTATAGCCTGAATCCGGGCCAAGACATCGCTATCCCCTCGAATTGAACTTTGGCGCGCGGAAGTTCGGAGGATTTGGAGAAATGAACTTCGTCGGGCGTCATAGCGTGACGCTTTTGATTTGAAAAATTTAGGGGCCGTCGGCCTCTTGGAATAGTCGCCGTGGAGACTGCGCGCATGTGGTGCGCCGCCCATGGCTCGGGAACGCCCCACTCGATGGGGCCTAGCTACAGGGAGAGAACCATGCATTCCAATGGCGTAAGCACACGTCGGATGAGAATTTTAGCTGCGGCATCGGCCGCGTCCCTCGCGCTGGTTTCCAGCGCGTTGGCTGGTACAACCGGCACGGATGTGACAATTTCCGCGTCCGGTTCGACGGCGTTGAAAAATTGGCTCGTCGCCAATACCCAGACCTTTACTGAGGTACAGCCTGTTGTCACCGATCCAACCAACGCCAATAATCCGGTGTTGGCCCCAGGAACGTTGAGCATCGGCGGCAATACCTATCCCAACCTCGGCGCCTATCCACTCACTGCCAACGGCGGTAGTTCGTATTGGGCCAGCAATAGCCAGGCGATCGGAGCAACAGGTAAGACATATCAGTTGGCGCCGCAAACCTTTCCCGGCGCCAACGCCAGCGCCACAAACGGCGCTTCCGACGCCGTCCGCTTCGAGTATCATGAATCCGGCTCGGTAGAGGGGATCCTCGAACTGACCAACGACCAGCTTTACACAAATTCGGATGCGGGCTTGGTGCAGCCTTCGGGCCTTCCCACGTCAATTGCCTACGTCCAGGCCAACGTTGACCGCAATCCTGACAGTGGAAATGCCGTGTGGGTGAACTACAACCAGATCGGCGCCAGCGGCACCACTGCCGGCGCGGCCTGGGACCGCACCGCGGGCGCCTCGGTAAACGGCTACACGCTTGGCAATATGTATGCCTCCGGAATCGGGCAAGGCAATGGTTGGACGTCCGGCAGCGCCAGCAACCCAACGCCCAATTTCAGTCTGGCAGGCGTCAACGCCAGCAACGGCCAAAACGCCGTTCAGTTTGCTCTTTCCGACGCGGTCCCACAACAAGTCTTCGCCAATGACTATGGAAATACCTCCAACACCTTCACTCCGGTCGGCGGATTCGCGACGACAAGTACCGGTGTGACTAAGGCCGCATATAACAGCAATCCTCTGGATCAGGGTTATGGTACGGGCAACACCAAACTATCGACGGGGTCCTTGGGGACTGCCGGCTCTCGCACGGTCTACCAATCCGCGAGCGTGCTTGACATGCCCGCCAACGCGATCAACCCCCGAACCGGAGCGGCATTCGGTGTGGGCGCGTGGAACAACGCCACCGATGGCGGACTCGGCAATCTGAACTCTCAGCTTGGGGCCATAACTGCGACCCTGTTCGTCGCCAACCCGGGCACGGGGCTTACGCAAGTGAACCGCACCGACGCTGATTTCCTTCAAATTGCCAGCCGGTTTCAAAATGGCGCCGGCTTCAACATGACCACGCGCGATGTGAACTCCGGCACCCGCGACGTCGCCGCCCTCAACACGGGTGTCGACCCTTCCTATGCCAGCGGCAAGAACGACGATGGCAATGGAAATTATACGAACGGAGTGAACAATAACGTCTTCGACCAAAGGTCGATCGGCCCGGCCCTCCGCTTTTCCAACAAGACCGCCGGCGGCGCCCAACTTCGGCCCACGGTCCAGGATAACCGAATGGCTGTCGGAACCCTCTCCATCAACGACGCCAACTCTGTCGCCTACAATACCGGCACCGTGGATAGCCCCATCCGGGCGCTCAGCTATCCTCATTCAAGCGTGAATTTTGCCCGGGCGGCGTGAGCGGAGAAAAAAACACTCGAAACGCCCCGATTTTCGTGTAGGTTGGAGGTTATCACGACTCTCAGACCTTCACGGAAGGAGG
>JBEKKC010000009.1:0-54318 GCA_050010915.1 Tepidisphaeraceae bacterium
GATCCGGCTCCGCGGTGACGTTGATCGACACGCCGGTGGACTGATAGTCCCGGCTGGCCTTGCGGCTGAGTCCAACATTGATCGAAAGGGGCATGGATATCTCCTTGCCCTGAGTTAGGGCGGTGAAATGGTGGAAAGACCTTCGGAGTGAAGATTCCGTGATAGCTACGGAATCCCGTTCAAATATCTTGACGCGAAAGTGCCGGAAATTTAGCGACCGGATCGACAGTCTCGATTTGCCAATTCAGTATTCTACTGTTTTGCAAACATGCAATTACTGAAAATCCCTGAGAAACCAAGCGAAACAATGCGAAGGCTTGCGAAATGCATTCGAGGCAGTAAAATGCCGGAAATTCAAGCGTTTTTGAGCTTTTCGGCGGTTGAAAAGTTCAAATTCCCAAGCTGAATGTCGGGAGTTCAAACCTCCTCGCCCGCTTTTGAAGTACATCCCGGCAAGCCATATAATTCCAGCAGCGTCTATGGCCTGCTGCACCGGCTAGGTTACAACTGTCTCTGCTGGCGCCCCCCACCATCGCCGCAGTTCCGTCGAGGCTGAGGAAGCTTTTAAGACACGTCGTCCGGCAGATCGAGACGATCCAGGCCGATCATGCCCAATAGCGACAGACCCAATACGACTTCCTTTGAAAGTTTTAACCCTGCTTCCGCTCGGCCGATTCCCGCGCCGCGGCCCGCGCCGCGATCTCTTGAAGTCCGCACAATTCCTCGCCGCACGCCATCGGCGGTTGACCCGCGGGAATGGCCTCCTCGGGGCATCCCTGCGGCTGCGAAGGCAGGCCGTATCCCGATCTCAACGTGCGGCGATGCTGTAAAATCTGCTGCATGTCCCGCTTGGCGCCTTTTACAGGCAGGCCGTTGGCGACGGCATCACGCAGCATTGCCCACGACACCTCCGATGCAATCACGCTGTCGCGCGCCGACGGCATCCCCAGGTTTTTTCCCGCCGCCACCGATCGGGCAAAAATGTCCACCATCACGTCCAGCTTCTTGTCGTTGAAGAGTCCGGTCTTGTTGACGGTCGCATGGATTCCATGCATCTCGACCGTGGCGTCGATGAAGTTGTGCCGCATTCGGCATACGCCCTTCGTGCCGATGGCTTCCGCGTAGCAGTTGTGTGTTTTTTGCTTGGCCAGTTGGCCATAGACGAATCCCTGGGTAATGTCGAAGACGACGCCGTTGGCGAAGTTCCCGTGGACCTGCACCCACCAGGGGTCTTTGTGGTCCCACATTCGGATTCCCTGAGCGTGCCATTTTTCAAATTCGCTGTGTGCGTACCAACGGGCGACATCGACGTAATGCATTCCGCAATCATGAAACGGCGGTCCCTCCGGCTCATGGCCCTCGGTAGGCATGTGGCCGGGCGTCATGTGGCAGATGCGGAGGATCGCCAGATCGCCGATTTCCCCCTCGGCGATGAACGCGAGCATGTCCTTGTGATACCACGCATTGCGGTTGAACAAGTTGACGGCTACAAGCCGATCGCTCGCCTCGATTTCCTTGACCAGTTGCCATTCGGTGGCGACGTCGGCCGCCAGCGGCTTCTCCGCAATGACGTGCTTGTTCGCCTGCAACGCCTGACGGATTTGCGCCGGCCGGGCATCCGCCAGGGTGAAAAGTCCCACCACATCGATGGTCTTGTCCGAGAAAATGGCGTCGGATTGCGAGAGAATTTGCGCGCCTGGCGCCGACTTGGCTGCCAGTTCCCGCGAACTTTCCGAAGTGTCACAGATCGCCGCCACTTCCCAAAAATCGCTCTGCTGCATCGCGGCGACGAAACCGCGGCCCATCCGACCGTATCCGACAATCCCAGCCCGCAATCGTTTTCTCATAATCGCTCGCTGGATCTATTCTAGCAGGAATTTCCCGTTTGGCCGGGCCCCCCCCCCCGCGGCACTACTCCGTCGGGTCTATTCCTGGCCGGCATCCCGTGCGGCGGCGCCGGCCAGTTGTGAACACGACGGGGTCGAATTTGAGTGCTCGCCCCTGCCGGCAACCTGGCCCCCGGCCACTTCGCTCCAGCTCGCCCGCCATCGAATGAAACCTTCGATCGCTTCATATTCGGCCAAGCCCAATTGATCGTATATATTCGCCGTTCGCCGATTTCGCTCCTCGGCGCGCTCCCAGAACTCCCGTTCGTCGGCGCCGGGAAACATCGCCTTGTCCTTCTGGCTTTGATGCTTAAAGATGGCGTTGCGTTTGCGGCCCAGTTCCGACGGGCTGAGTGGAACGGCCATTTCAATCAGTTCCGGCTCCCATTCCTGCCACGCACCGCGATATAGCCAGACTTCGCATCGCCTCGCCCAGGGCAGGTCCTTCAGTTGCTCAAATGCGGTGAAGATGGCGGAGAGGCAAACACGATGTGTCCCATGCGGATCGGACAGATCGCCCGCGGCGTAGACCTGGTGGGGCTCGATCTGACGCAGCAACTCCACGATCAGACGAATGTCCTCCGCGCCTATCGGTTTCTTTTTCACGGCGCCGGTGTCATAGAACGGCAGATCCATGAAGTGCAGGCGCGACTCCGGCAGACCGCAGTTGCGGCCGGCCGAACGCGCCTCGCCGCGCCGGATCAGGCCCTTGATCTGCCGAAGCTCGGGGGTATCCACCTGGCCGGGTTTTTTGTCGCGTAGGAATTCCTCAACGTGTCGTTCAATCTTCAAAGCCTGATCCGCGGCAACGCCGGCGGCGACTTTGAAAAGGCGGTTGTATTCCGCGGCAAATTCGGCGAAGCGAATGGCGTCGCCGTCGGACACCGCGATGTTCCCGCTGGTCTGATAGGCGACATGGACCTCGTGTCCCTGTTCCACCAGCCGGATCAGCGTGCCTCCCATGCTGATTACGTCATCGTCGGGATGCGGGCTGAAAACCAGCACTCGCTTGGGAAAAACGTCATCTCCGGGCCGGCGAATGTCGCCGGGCCGCCTGCGCTGCTCGGGCTTGCCTCCGGGCCAGCCGGTCACCGTTTCCGTCATTGACCGGAACACATCCACGTTGATGTCATACGCCGACCCGCGCGATGCCAGTAGATCTTGCAGCCCATATTCGTTGTAGTCCTCGTCCGTCAGTTTCAGGATCGGTTTCTCGACCTGCCGCGCCAGCCAAATCACCGCTTTGCGGATCGTGGCGTTGTCGAAGCGCATCGGACCGACAAGCCAGGGGCTTTTGTAGCGGGTCAATTCGGCCGCGGCGGCAACGTCCAGGTAGACCGTCGTGTTGGGGTGTTGCTGAAGATAGCTCGCCGCAATCGTCGAGGTGATCGGGCCTTCGATCGCCTTGGCGACCACCTCGGCCTTGCCCTCGCCGAAAACAATCATGACCACGCGCTTGGCCGCCAGGATCGTTCCCACCCCCATCGTGATGGCACGCCGGGGCACGTTCTGTTCGCCGAAAAAGTCGCCGGTCGCGTCCATCCGAGTGACTCGATCCAGCGTGATCAGGCGGGTGCGGCTATCGTGCGCGCTTCCCGGCTCGTTAAAGCCAATATGCCCGCTGCGTCCTATCCCCAACAACTGCAAGTCAATCCCGCCGGCCTGTTCGATCGCCGCCTCGTAGGCCGCGCAATCCTCCTGCACCCTTTCGATTGGCGCCGTGCCGTCGGGGATATGAATATTTTCCTTGGGGATATCGATGTGATCGAACAGGTGTTCCTGCATGAAGCGGTGATAGCTCTGCAGGTTCCGGGGCTGCATGGGATAATATTCATCCAGATTGAAAGTCGCCACGTTCTTGAAACTTAGCCCCAGCTCGCGGTGCATGCGCACCAGTTCGGCATAAACGCCGGTGGGGGTGGAACCCGTGGGCAGGCCGAGCACGCATTTTTGCTTGGCGGCTGCCCGTGTCTGAATGAGGGAGGCGATTTCCGAGGCGACAGCCCGGTCCACTTCATCGGATCGTCCAAAGACGATGGTGTTGATCCGCTCGACCCGACGTAGATCTTCATGGGACATTTCGAAACTCCCGGCTCAATAAAGCGAAGGCGTCAGCAGCCGAGAAGTCATTGTGACATCCCAGCCGCTGCCGCCTTCGCGCCGTTGACTCTTAAAACGCCTGTCTCCAATTAGTGGCTGCGCCGCATCCGGCGGGCCAGCACCGGAATCGCCAGCGCCATCAAACCAAGGCTGGCCGGCTCCGGCACTGCCGGTATGGTAACCGCAATGCCGGGAGAGTGGAGGAGGCCACCGTTCCATAATTGAGCATCGCCTATTTCGTTGTAGCCGCCATCACCGCCGCTCGGGCCCGCAGGCAAGCTGACCACCTGATTGGAAATATAATCCTGACCCTTGTCGGCGATAAAGGCAAGGATCGTAATAGTGTCACCGGCTGACAGGCTCTGCCCGGCTTCGGTGATGTCTGCCAGGGGAATGGCAAACTCCATTCCAGTGGTGATCGCGGCCAAATCAGCGTCACTGGGGATGTAGCCCGGAGCGATGCCGGCGATATTGCTGTTGTCGAGGGTGGCTTGAATGCCCAAGTCCGTCCCGCCGCTGATCGTGCCAGCGGCTGGGTTGGAATGGCCCAGATAAGTATTGCTGCTAGTGGCGAGGTTGAAAAGGTGCGTGTAAATATTGGTGTCGAGATTGTTCGTGTCGCTTGGGCCGTTGTCGAAGGCCTGCATGTTTAAGTAATAATTCGGGGCGAAAGCCAAATTGGCTACATGGCCAGAGCCATCGAGCGGGACGGTACTTACCCCGCCGGTTCCCGTTTGAATGAACATATCGAGGTAGTCGTACGCACCATAGCCGCCATCGTAGGGTGCGTCGCCAGCGACACCATTGTTACTATCCAGCCCTCTGAGATTGCCCGCCAAGAACACGTACAGGGTGTTATTCTGGACGGTGGCGTAGGCGGCATCGATTTCCGAGCCTTTAGACCAAGATTGTGCGGCGGGTACAACGGTGTTGTTGTCGCCGAAATTTCCCGTTGACTGCATGTCATAAGCCAACGGCGCGCCAAATGCGGGATCGTAGCTGCCGTTAACGACGATCTGGCCCTGCGAAACGCCGGCCGTGCCCATCAAGCCAATCGCCGCAAGTCCACAACCCGATAAAATGCCCAGATTTTTTCGACGCATAACTCTTCCTCCAAGGCTAAATCGACGTGTTTTTCTGTGCCGAACGCACCTGCGATCGGCCTGCCTAACTCGACATACTCATTACAACATTACCAATACACGATACTGTGAATTATTTTTATTGTCAAGCTAAATCATTAATACACTACTTGCAATTACGGCTAGCTCAATGTGGTTGTTGATTCACAGACTATAACATGTGTGTTTATAACTATTTATAAAAACATTGATAGCAGTACATGCGTTAAGGATTGAGGCGGATTTTTTGAAGGTTATGGCATTTGCGAGTCCACGATGATGGAATTGTGGGCGCATTGTATGATGCGACTGTCGCTAAAATGCCCTGCCAGCGGTTGGCGTCGTTCGCGTCGCAAGGTTGGCCATCTTTTCAAATGCCGCGATACGTTCGGCCGGCAATCCGGTCAACGAATCAGCCCCGCCGGATAAGGCGGGGCTGAAACGTCTGGCGTAAATGTAAAGCAGTTAAAGGCTCGCGGGAGTCCCTGGATTTATGTTGGGCGACGCCGACGGCGCACCAATATTCCGATGGCGCCCATGGCGAGCAGTCCCATCGACGCCGGCTCCGGCACGCTGGAAGTCGGCAAGGACAACCCGTTGGCCACCGCGAAGGCGTCCAAAGCCGCAAGGTCGCCGCCCGACACCGATCCAATGCTGACGCCCTGGTTGAAGTTCGCCGCCAAGACGTTGAAGTCGGACGCGTTCACCAGGCCGTCGTAGTTGAAGTCGCCCTGGTCCCAGCCGGTGATGCTCTGGTTAAAGTTGGCAGCCAGGATGTTGAAGTCCGAGCCGTTCACCAGGCCGTCCAGATTGGCGTCGCCGAGCAGCGTGTACGCCACTTCGATCTCGCCGGAGGTCAGGCCGGCAACGACCTTGTCCTTCCCGTCGGCATAGCCCACGCCGTAGAGCAGGCCATTGGTCTTGGATTGGGCCGTCGTGGAAATGATGCCCGTGCCGTTCCAACGGTTGCCGTTGTAGCCGGACTTGATGTACCCGGCGATGGTCGTGATCGGATCACTGGCGCCGTAGGTGATGAACATCTCGTTGTTGCCGATGTCGAGCGTTCCGCTGTCGGACAGGGACGCCACTGTTAGAACGGTGACATTCTTCGCCGCCGCGGTGGGCGACAAAGTAACGGTGGCCCCGGAGCCGATCGTCAACGAATTCCAAGTCAGAGCGAGCTTTCCGTTGGCGGGATTGTTGTGGGAGTCGGAGGCGCCCAAGGTGATGTTGCCATCGGCAATGACGGCGGGCGTGTTGGTCAGAAGCCCGCTGATCTGAGCAGCCGCCCCCGCTCCGACCGTCAATTGGCTGGAGGCCAGAGCGCTGTTGGAATGCAGGATCAAGGTGGTGCCGGCGCCGGTGACGCTGGTGGCGCCGGTAAAGGTGTTCATCATGTTATCGATGACCAGCGTGCCGCCGCCCGACTGCGCCAACGTCGTCGGGCTGCCGTAGTCGCCGATGTTCCAGCCGGCGGTGCTTCCGATGGTGTAGGTCTTGGCGCTGTTGACGGTGATGGAACCGGGCAAGACGTTTGACGTGAGGTTCACGTTGTAATTGCCGTTGTTGCTGTCGTTGAAGGTGACGGCCTGGCCCGAAGTGAAGAAAGAGGCGGCTCCGCCGTTGTTCCAATTCTGTGCGGGGGCGTCGGCGCCAGAATCCCAAGTCTTGCCGTCGCCGGTTGCCGCGGGCGGACTGTTGTCCCATACCAAGCTGGGCACGGTGACATCGATGTATCCACCGGATGGGCCGCTGTTGTAGAGATGGGAAGTATCCCAGCCCAAGCCGCTGGGCAGAGCCGGCAGATTGAGGGTGCCGAAGGTGCCGGAGACGGAGCCGAAGTCCAGGAGGGTGTAATCCTGGCCGGCGGCGAAGCTGGTGGAGTTGGGAGCGTTGACGGTCAGAACTCCGCCCAAGGTGACCGATCCGGTTCCGCCGCCGATGACGATTTCATCGGAAGTGTTGACGGCGGTGACATCGAGAAGAGTGTTGCCGCCGAGCGACGAGCCGCTGCCAATGTGCAGGACGCCGGCGACCTCGCCTGGGGTGTTGTTTTCGGTGCCGGCGAAGATATTGCCGTTGCCGGTGACCGTAACGGCCCCGGAAATGGTGCCGGTGCCGCCGAGGAACGCCTGGCTTTGGGATAGTACGGTGACGGGGCCTGATCCAGTGGCAGATCCGGTGGTGTTTATGGCCAGCAATGTTCCGAAGCCGACGGTGGTCCCGCCGGAATAGGTGTTGGCGCCGACGAGAGTGAGCGTGCCGTTACCGCCCTTGTACAGCCCGCCGGTGCCGGCGGCGCCGGTGCCATCGACGATTCTGCCGGAGTAGGTCGAGGACTGGTCGGTGATCGTGCCAACGGTGAGCGTGTTGCCATTGAGGGCAACGGTGCTTCCGTTGACAGGCACCGAGCCGTTGTCAGCCAGCGAGCCGATGACCTGACTGGCGCCGATGCCGAACGTGGCGCCGCTGGAGATATTGATCGCCGCAAAACCGCCGGTCGCGTTGGCACTGTTGGAGTCCAGCGTCCCGGCGGTAATGTTGATGATGGTGCCATTTACCAGGCTGAGGGCGTCGGCGCTGAGGATCAACGTTCCCGCGCCGGACTTGGTGATGGTCTGAGCGTTGCCTGTCGGATTCCCCTGCGGATTGTCATCGAGCGAACCTAATACGAGTGTGCCCGTGCCGCCACCGGCGCTGTTGGAGACATTGAAGGTCGGCGTCGTGCCTTGGAACTCAACGCCTCCCAACGTCAGGCTGTAGGCTGCGCCGCTCTTGTCGGCGCTGGTAATCGAGAGCGTGTTGCTTCCGATTGACGTCAACCCGGAGTTTATGACGGCGGCCAGGGAGCCGCTGACGTCGATGGAGGAGTTGGCCGTGACCGAGAGGGCATAACCCGGATTGCCGTTTACACTGCCGCTGAGGTTGTAGGTTTGCGTGGCATTAGTGGTGGGAGCGACATAGGAGCTGCCGCTGACCGCAAAGATGTCCGCCGAGTTGCCGGCGCCGGTGAAATTGTCGGTGAAAGTGATGCTATTGAGCGTCTTGGACTCATCCGTGGGTGACAGGGTAAAATCATTTTCGTACAAACCCGCGGGGAAGTCGTTCTCGGCATCGGGACTTCGGTTGGCCGAACCGATGTCGCCAGCGCCGTTCCCACCGATGGCGAGCCTCGACTGAGAGCCGTTGTAGTACCAGTCTTGTTCGGTGAGGGTCTGGCTTTCGGTGGTGCCGCCGGCAAAATTAAAGGTGACGGTCATGGTGCTGGGACCGTGACCCGTGCTCAAAATGTCGATGTTGCTGAATGAATTGGGAGTACCCAGGGTGAGGGTGCCGGTATTGGGGCCGGAACTATTCAACTGTAACGCCGTGCTGCCGCTATAGGGGGCCAATTGGAACTGCACGTTGGGGTTATATTGGCTGGGGTATAGGCCCGAGGCGTTCAACCCCAACGCATAAGTGCCCGACCCCGTCGGCGCAAAGCCATTTTGATAGAGGACATTGGAGCCGTCGATCGTGCTCGTCGTCGCGCTGGCGGCGGAAGTGGCGCTGGCGGGAACGATGAGGGATTGGTTGAAACCGGACACCGAAATGGTTTGCTGCGAGCCATGCATCTGCTGGCCCTGCAAAGCGAGGGTGCCGCCGGATAACTGCACCAGTCCGCTGCCTAATTGGGTGGTGCTGGTTGACAGGCCGGCCGCGTACGTGACGTTGGGGTTGATCACGGTGCCACCGGCATATGTGTTATTGCCGAAAACTTTGACGGTCGCCGATCCGGCGCCCGAAAGATTCGCAACGGTCACCTGGCTGTGCGCGACGCCGAGATTCGCCAGGATATTGCCGGTGAAGTCGACCTCGCCACCGTTGGTCGCAGCGAGCGTCAGGTTATGGCCGTAGTCGCCGGTGCTGCCGGTGCCGAGCGTGACTATGCCGGAGTAAGTGGCGGTGCCGCTGGCGTTTAGGCCACCGATGATCTGCCCATCAGCACTGTTGCCCGATGTAACGCTGATATTGTTGGCGATGGTGCGGCCCGGTGTGGTGTCGGTCACCAATTCAGTGGCGATGGCCCCGCTGCCGGCGCCGACGTAAATGGTGCCGGTGCCCGCCGGGCCGTTGGTGATGGCCCCGGCACTGGTGGTGGTTGAGCCGGCGAGGACGAGAGTTCCGTCCTTGACATAGGAGTTGCCGGAATAGGTGCTGGCGCCGCTGAGAGTCACTGTTCCACCGCCGACGCCCGTGTTTCCGATGCTGATGGCGCCGGCGCCCGAGATCACTCCGCCGAACGTCGAGTTGAGACTGTCGGTGCTGCCGATCGTCAGCGTATTGCTGTTCAACGCCACTGAGCCGGACGAGCCGGTCAGGGCCGAAATTTG
The DNA here is from genome assembly GCA_050010915.1 of Tepidisphaeraceae bacterium. Taxonomy (GTDB): domain Bacteria; phylum Planctomycetota; class Phycisphaerae; order Tepidisphaerales; family Tepidisphaeraceae; genus PALSA-1353. The sequence continues at coordinate 9,481 of JBEKKC010000009.1, forward strand.
CTGGGTTGCGCCAACGTTGAATATTCCCGGCGAGGCCAGATTCACCGTCGCCGTGGTGCCCAGGGCGGTGGCGTTGTTGGAATTCAGCGTGCCGCCGTCAACATTCACCACCGTTCCGGCGACCAGGCTGGACGCCGCTGAGGCCAACGTCACTGTGCCCGTACCGGTCGGATTGATGGTGATCGTGCGAGCGGTTCCGCCGTCGGCCAAGGCGCCCAGGCTTAGAGTGCCCGCGCCCCCGCCAGCGCTGCTGGCGACATCGAACGTGGCATTGCCGCTGAGCGTCGCCGTGCCCAAGGTCAGACTGTAAGCGCTGGTTGTCGCGCTGGCACTCGTCACCGAGAGCTTGTTGCCGCCGATGCTCAGATTGCCCATGACGGCGGCCAGCGAGACGCTCACGTCGATGGTCGAGTTGGCGGTCACCGAGACGTTGTTCCCGTAGGTTTGCGAACTCAGGGTCGTGGTAGTCCCAAACTGCGTGCCGCTGACCGCGTAGATATCCGACGAGGAACCGCCGCCCAGGGTGGTTGCATCGAATTCGATGCTGCTGACCGTCTTGAGCTGGTCGGCAGCGGAGAGCGTGAGATCGTTCTCCTGCATCGTGTACGGCCCGCCCCAGTTATAGACCACCCCGCTGCTTTGCACGAGGGGGTTAAGGCCGGTAACGGCGTTGGTGGCAGGGTTGCCGCTGTACCAATTGCTGAGCCCATAGCTCCCGAGGGTATCGGTGGTGGAGTCGGAGAAGTGCAGCACGACCGTGAACGCGGCGGCGCCTGAAGCGGTGCTCAGGAAATCGAGGGTTTGGAATCGAGTGGGGGTCGCCAGCATGAGCGATTGGTCGCTGACACTCGTGAACTGCAAGGTGTTGTTGATGGTGTAGTGACCGTTGGCGTCGGTCGCCAATTGGAAAGCATGTCCGGTCGAGGCCGAAGTGACCGCGCCGCCCGTGGGCAGACCGTTGGCCGATAGACTCTGATATCCGTCTTCGTAATAGAGAAAAGAGCCATCGACGGTGTTCGTCGGCGTACCGGTCGAGGATTGGGTGCCTGAGGACGCGGCGTTGTCGAGGATCGTGTCGGCATTGAAGCTGCCGCTGGTAATGCCCACGGTATGCTGAACGGGCGTGTTCGAGCCGGACTGCTGACCCTGAAGTGCCAGTTTTCCACCACTAAGAAAGACCGTTCCCGAGCCCAGCGTGGTGGTATTGGAAGTGAGGGCGGACACTGCCGTCACATTTGAGTTGACCGTCAGGCCCGCATAGGTGTTGGCGCCGCTGAAGCTCACCGTGGAACTTCCCGAGCCGGTTGTGTTGGTGAGCGACAGGGTGTTGGATGCGCTTTGAGTGACATTGCCGGTGAAGTTGATGATGCCGCCGCTGACTTGCTGGATTGCCGTCGAGGCACTGAGGTTGATGGGCGCCGAGATCGTGAAGGTGCCGCTTCCGGTCTGCTCGATCGACGGATTCGTTCCGGCGAAGGAGAGGGAATCGCCTGAGTTGGCCGCGATGACGCTGTTGCTGGCGTCAAGTTTGAGCAGATTGAGGACGAACGCGCCGGAGATGTCGTCGGTGGCGGTGTAAGAGCTGGTGGCCCCGAGGAAGTCCAACTCCGTGGTGTTCGAACCGGTGGGCACGCTATTGGACGACCAGTGCCCCGCGGTGTTCCAGTCACCGGAGGTTGGAGAGCTGACGGAACCGCCGCCTGTATATGTCGCCGCCGCCGATACCGTGCCCGATTTGACGAGCAGTGCCGTGGCCGCGGCGGCCATTACGATCAGTTGCCTGGTTCGATTGTGATTGGAATTTTTCTGATGACGGCCGGATCGAAATGCCTGGTTCATTTCCGCTCCTCGATGTAGAAAAACATGCCGAGACGCCAACACCGTAAAATCAACAAATCAGGAATGGTCGACCGAGAAGGTTGCAGACGGCGGCTTTCCGCTGTGGCTGCCAAGGTAACCCTCCCGGCAGAAGAACATCTTTCCAACTCCTACCCTGACAAGATATCATCACATTACATTATGTCAACAATAAACCATTGTAATACCGGCATATAAGTAGTGTGATTTATTGTTGATGCGATGTATTTGGTGGGTTATCTGGATACAATAATCGTTAACTTTATTAAATCAATAATCTTACGATTAATATGAGGTGCCTGGACAGGGGTCTTCTATGGGCCTCTTATTCGAAGAAGATGGGGCGAAAAAACCGCGGTTCGTGAAAATTCAGCGTTTCGCCCAGGGGCGCCCAACTCGCCCAATGGGGGTGCGAGCTATGGTCCGCGCACTTATAGAAGTTCCCGTCCCAATGCCATGCGCCGCGGGCGCCCGGCGGCCCGACATATCGCTCCAGCACCGACAGCGGAATCCGGCAGACGATGCTCCAGTGGGTCGGCTCCGTTCGCTCGGGGAACACGACCGCCGGCATCGAATGGTCAATCGTCACCTGCCGCGCGTCTTCGGCGCTGACGGGTGTGAATTTGACGAATCCGGTTTCGGTCCGCCTCGGATCTTCAATGTAATACCACAACAGCGTCCCGCCGCAGTTGATCTCAACGTTGAAATATCCCAGGCGTCGCTTGGGGCGAAAAAAGAACTCCACGCAACTATCAAGACAAACCATGTCCTGGTAATGCGTGGCCCTGGAAATCACGTACCGATCGTCGACGTCAAAACGAACGAATAGACTCGCGGCGTCGTGCAAAAGCCGCACTTGCGTGCGCGGCCGATGATCGCTGCCGCTGGGATGAAAGTGAGAAATTCCAAGTTGGTCGGCTTGTCGCCACAACGGGCCGTCTAGGCCGATCCCGGCGGGCGTCGGCGTTGGGACTCGGCGAACGAGATACGAAAGTTCCATATTGCCAGAAGACGAAGAGGAGCCGGTGAATTCTACGCGCCTTCCGGGCGCTCGATGCGCTTGCCGTTGACGTCCAACTCGTTGTGCGCAAAGTCAGCCGTCACGCGCGTGCCGTCTTCGAATGTGGTGGTTTCGACTTTGCCCTCGCGATGATAATGGGTCATCTGCTGCGTTCGCAAATGGCCGAAGCGTTTGATGAGCAGATCATAGCGCGCCTTGATCTTCCGGATCATGACGCGGTCGAGCACGGGCTGAACTCCGGGGCGGGTTGCCCATTCGTAGCGCGGATGCTGGTTGTAAAGCAGGGCGCGCATGGTGTCGGTCCATTCGAGGTTCTGATTTTCGGTGACGACCAGTCCGCTCATGGTCAGGTTCCAAAGCGGCACCCGCTGGTCGAGCAGTGCGGTGACGGGCCAGTCGGGCCGGCAGTTTGAGAGGTGCCAATCGGTGCCGGGATTGGCAACCAGATCGGGGGTAATCGAGTTGTAAAGAAACCCGGACTCCGTCGCGACCGAGCCGAAGATTTTCTTCGCCGCCAGAAGGAGCCGATCGATCCCCCGCGCCAGGTCCGAGCGCGAGCCGCGATGCTTGGGATGATAGTTGACGTAAAGCGGCGAACCCATGGCGTCGAGGTAGTACGGGCCGCGGATGCCCAGCGCCTTGACCTGCATCATCTGATCTTCCAAATGTCGGCATCTAAACGCTGGCGGCCACAAGATATACGACGCGCCGCCGCCCCAGAATCCGCGGACTTGCGGCTGGCCATACCGATCGACGATAACCAGGTCCAGGTCAAAATCCTTCGACGCCTCGTAAGCGTCGAGGTAGTTGTCGTGGACGGTCATCTGGTAGCCGATGCTATGTCCGAAGGCGATCAGTTCGCGAAAGGCCCGCTCGCCGCCGACGCGCTCCTCGATGGGAAATCGCGTCGGGTAGGCGCCGTCGTGGCCCCGATAGTTCCAGCCGACGTTCTGGGTATAGACCTTTTCCACCCCCGCATCGAGAAACTGTTTCAGTCCGGCGCGCGCTTCGTCAAAGGTCATCGTCAACATGAATTTCGGAGTTCCGGATTGATCTTGCTCCTGAAACGCGTACCCCTGCATCTGAACGCCGTAGAACAGCTTCATGATGTAAGCGCCAAGCAAATGTGCCACCTCGGGCGACTCATCGGCGCGTTGGCGAAGGGTCGGCTTGCCAAGATCGCCCATGATATGTCGGCGCAGCACGCCGGCCGTGAACACGGTGACATCCTTTCCCGGCGGGATCGGGATGATCCGGATGTCGCGCGCCGCCGGCTCGATCGGGTCGGGGTCGTGACCCCGAAGGAAGAAGGACAGTCCGACGGTGCCGCCGCCCAATCCGTCGGTGGCGACCCGGCATTCGGTTTCGGCGGCGCCCGCGACCGCCAACGCCATCAATCCGCCAGTGGGCGTTTGCACCGCGCAGACGGGCAAGTTCGGCAGCAGTTCCCAGCGCGACTGCTCGCCATAGATCAAAAAGCGATCTTCGCGCGCCGGCTTGTCGCCGGGGCGGCAAATGATGCCGGTATTGATCGGCAACAACATCTCGCCCTTGGCATCGGCGCGCATGAGCCCGGGCAGAACGTCCACCGCGAAAACGCGATAGAGCGTAGACTTGTACTCATACACTTCCGCCGGCGAAAGCAACACCGACAGCTCCCCGTCGTTCAGCCGCATCCAAATTCCCACGGTGATGCCGCGCGTGCGGTCCCCCACCACGATGTGAATGCAATTCTGCTCGGCTTGAACCTGGTCGATCCGGTATTGAACGAGTCGATCCAAGCGTTGCTGACCCCGATCGTACACCTCCACCGCCAATGCCGGCACTCGCGGCCACTCATGGCCGGACCGCAGGTCCTGCATTTTCACCCAGCAAGCATCCCCGGCGATGTCCACGGTGATGCGTAAACCTTCATCCTGGAGAATTTTGGAATCCATAAAACGGTCCTTCAGCACGCCCATTGGCCGGCTGTATAATCACCATCGAACACGCCGGCAGGCAACAATTACACTGTTATAATACGATATTCAAGTATTGCAAATACATTTTACTTGACAACAAAAAAGACAGCTATATATTGCGAAGTGAGATCAGTGCTTCTTGGACGGCAAATTGCCGCGGGCCTGATGTCAGGCAATCGGAGGATTTGAGTCGCACGTGATCGGCGGTAAAGTCGCAAATTATGACCGATGCTGAACAAACATCGTCTCCGAGCATCCCCAAGCAAGCCCTGATTTCCGAGCATCTTCGGAAGGAAATCATCGAGGGAAGATTTCCTCCCGGGGGCCGATTGCCGACCCAGGTGCAGTTGGTCGATCAGTTCCGCGTCAGCGGCGTCACGATCCAGCGAGCCTTGGATCGACTGATCAGGGAAGGCTTCATTTGCACTCAAGGCCGGAACGGGACTTTTGTGGCAGCGCATCCTCCCCATCTTTACAGCTACGGCGTTGTTTTTCGCGACGAGCAGCAGGTGGGGCGATCCCGATATCACCAGATGCTTGAGGCACAGGCGCATCGGCTGCGGCGCACGGGCGATCGCAAGGTCACGATTTTCAACGGCATTACCGGCCACGAGGACAATGAGGCCTCGCGCGAGTTGCTGGCGCTGGTGCGCTCCCATCAGATGGCCGGATTGCTGATTATCGACGGCGATACATTCCGGGACACCCCGCTGCTGGACGAGGCGGGAATCTATCGGTGCGCCGTCATGAGCCGAAAGGTCGAATCCCTCGGCTGCCCGATCGTCTTTCCGGACATGACCGGAATGATCGACCTTGCGTTGGACACGCTCGTTCAGCGCGGCCGCCTGCGCGTGGCGACGCTGATCACCGTGGGAGTTTATTCCGAGGTCGGCGATTATCTCCGGCATGCGATGCAGGCCCGGGGAATCACCACGTACGATCGCTGGCAACAGATCGTTCCGCACGACATTCCCGACGCCGTGCGAAACAGCGTCTTGATGCTGATGAGTTCGGAAAAGGACCATCCCGACGGGCTGTTCATCGTGGATGACAATCTTGCCGAGGGCGCTTCGTCGGGCCTGGTGATGGCGGGAGTGAACGTGCCGCGCGACGTGGAAGTCGTCGCGCATTGCAATTTCCCCTGGCTGGCGCCCTCGGTGCTGCCAATGCAGCGGGTGGGTTTCGACACGCGCCAAATCATGGAGACGGCGGTCAATGTGATAGACATGCAGCGTCAGGGTCAACGGGCGCCGAAGGTCACTCGGATCAGCGCCGTTCTCGAACCGACGGCCAAGGCCGCGACCTGATCCGCCGCAAGCGGATTTGCGGTTGGCCGCGGGACGCGCTGCGGATCATTGAGAACGCGAACGGAGGTTGCCGTGAGCGGGTCGCAAATAACGCGACGCACCGGGGGTTTCACCTTGGTGGAACTTCTAGTCGTTATTGGGATTATTGCGATTCTTATCGCGATACTCCTGCCGGCCCTCAGCAAGGCCCGCCAGCAGGCCACTCAGGTTCAGTGCGCCAGCAACCTCAGGCAACTCGGATTGTCGATGTTGATGTACGCCAACGACAACAGGCAGTATTTTCCCCAGAGTTCGTATTGGTTCGGGAATTCACTCTACAACGCTTCAGATAATACTACTCCCGAACGATTTGGTATGTTGCTGGGGGATTGGACTCTTTATAATTCGTTGGACGGTACCACGGTCAATCAGCCGACCCAAACTTACCTCTCAACGCGGACCTACTTGACTTGTCCGGGCATCGGCGTCAACTCCGACTTGATTCAGCGTTACAACCTTGGACGGTTTTGCACCTACAGCTATTTCGTGCCCAAGTCGGGCAGCAGCTCCAATGCCGCCGCGGGTCCCTTCGTGTTTGCCTATAAGCTTCGACAGCAGTTTCCGATACCGTATTCTCTGCCTTGGAGTTTGGGCCCAGGCCAGCCGACTATTGATCTCAGCGGAAATGACGGAAAGGGCCACGGGGTCGCCGATCTTCTTAGCATGAACAAGCTACGGTGGCAGGCGATTGCCGCGTGCTATATACAAGATCCTCACCAGACCGAAGCGGGCAACCCGGAACCCTTTACGCTTGGGGCACCACATAACAATACGGGCGTGAATGTCCTCTACTTCGACGGGTCGGTTCGTTGGACTCCACGTCCGAGCCATCTCGCAACGGGCCTGGGCATGGGGCTCGTAGACATCACAAATAGCCCTGTCAAGGCCCAGTCTAAACCCGGTTGGCCGTACGACCCATACAACCCGGGCTTCGAGGCCAACCTGTTAGATTGGGACAGTTTCTGGCCCTATGTGAACCAACTGTATTAGACTGCTGATGACAGTTGTCACCTTTTCGGGAACCCGTGCAATGTCCCCTTTTCGCCTGTTTCTGGCGGCCGGTCTCATTATCGCCTGCGGAAACGTGGCGGGGGCTGGCGTCCGCGGCGATTATAAGTCGCCCTTGTTCGCCGTCCCATACACAGCCAATCCTCCCACGATTAACGGCGTGATTGACGATAACCAGTGGCAACGCGCGCTGAGCATCAATGCGCTGCAAACCACCGAAGGCGCTATCAGCACGCGCCAGACCCGATTCTGGCTGATGTGGGATGAGGACCACCTCTATCTGGCGATGCGGTCGCCGTTGCGGCCGGGCGAGCGGGTGATCCAGGCCAACCGCCAGGTCGGACGCGACAACAACAAGACCGTCTTTGACGACAGCTACGAAATCTGGTTGAACGCCAACGCCACCAGCCCCGGCGGCGAGCAGGTTTTCTTTCAATACCTGGGCAACGCGGCCGGATCGAAATATGACGTGATGTTCGAGCCGACGGTCGGCAACTCCCGTCCGGGATGGGAATCGGGCTGGAAGCCCGTGAACCGCATCACGCCGGATGGAAAGTTCTGGGAGATGGAGGTCGCCATCCCTCGCCAGAGCGTTTATTGCAACGAACCGTTTGCCGACGGCGTCAAATTGCAGGGACTGTTCGTGCGGAACTTCAAGCGGCCGTGGGAACAGAATTCCGTCGGCGGCAGCGGGAGTTTCAGCGCCCCCGACACGCATTGCCGCTTTGTTCTTTCCAAAACGGCGCCTGCCGTGCAACTGCTGGATGTTTCAGACGTTCGCGCCAAGACGTTCGGATTGAATCTGGCGGCGTTCGCCCCCGGCGATCGAACGCTGAAATGGACTTTCGAGAGCGACGGCGGGACGAGGAAGACGGGCGAACTCCATCTAACTCCCGGCCAACTCGCCTTCGTCGATCCCGGATTGGACCTGGATACTCCCGGCGACGGCTATTTTCGCATCCGGGTCTCCAGCGCCGATGGCGCGACCGAATATCTCGATTGGTCGTCCCGTCGCGCCTTCGGCGATTTCGCGGCTCTGGCTCAGCCCATCCACGACAGCGCCGATCAGGCCGATCTGACGTTGACTTTCAATCCGGTCAAAAACTATGTCCGGGTCGAGGGCGATTTCATTAATTACAACAACCGCGCCGCCATTCATCGCTTTTTCGCCGAGGTGCTCGATTCCCAGGGCAGGCAACTGGCCCAAAAAGACCTTCAACTGGACGATCTGGCCTACGTGCATGGATTGATGCACTTGGGCGACTGCCAGCCGGGCAATTACATTGCGCGGCTCACCTGCTTCGACGCCGACGGCCGCCAAATCCTGCAAAAGGAAACCTCCTTCGTCAAAAAGGACCCGGGCAGGGAGTTTCCGTGGTGGAATACCGAAGCCGGCAATATCGAAAAAGTCATCGCGCCGTGGACGCCCGTTCGGCACGTCGGCGATCGCATCGGCGTGTGGGGTCGGACGATGCGGATCGGGTCGTCCGGTTTGCCGGCGCAGGTGACGACACAGGGCGAGGACATTCTGGCCGGCCCGGCGTTGCTGATTGCCCAAACCGATAATGCCGCCGTCACCTCTTCGCCCGCGCAACCGCAAACTGTAAGCGATACGGATCACCGCGTCGTCGTCGGCGTCAGGGGCGAGCTGGCCGGGATCGACGTCGCCAGCCGCGTCACGGCCGAGTTCGACGGCATGTACAAGGTTCAACTGACCCTTTCGGCGCAAACGCCGGCGACGGTGCGTTCGCTCAAGGTGGTGGTGCCGATCGAGCCGCGGTTCGCCCGGTATTTCCATGCGTGCGGCGAGGGAATCCGCTACGGTTTTTCATACGGTTATCTACCGGAGGACAAAACCGGTTCCCTGTGGAATTCACAGGAGGTTGACGGACAGCCGATGTTGGTCGGCTCGTTCATCCCCTATGTTTGGATCGGCAACGATTCCGGCGGCCTGTGCTGGTTCGCCGACAGCGACGAGGGATGGACGCCGAACAACGCGGTGCCTGCCATTGAAATTCGACGGGATAAGCCCGACAGCATTGACCTGGTGCTGAACCTCATCAGTTCGCGGGTCACGATCGACCGGCCTCGCACGATCACGTTTGCTTTTCAGGCCACTCCGGTCAAGCCGATTCGCCCGGGGTGGCGCATGGATACCTGGTCCACCGCCGATTCCTTCCGGGATTGGTGTTTCGTGCAACCCCGAGGGGGCGATCTGATCTGGAACGCGCTTCCGTTCACGCTCGATCCGGCGGCTTGCAAAAAGATGGTCGATGACCGCCACCGCGAAACGTCGATGTTCAACTTCGGCATCGACAAGTATCACCCCAATGCCGTTCCCTATTTTGAGAACAACGGGATCGACAAGCAGCCGCCCAAATTCGCCCCGGCGGTGGAGTACTTCGGAGATGAATGGAACGCCCGCGTCAGCGACTCGCAGGCCTATTGCAAATCGCTGAGCGATTTCATCGTGTGGAATCTGGGACGGTGGTGCAAGGAGAGCGGCATTGACGGCTGGTATGTCGACAACGTTCGGCCGGTCGCCTGCGACAACATCGACGCGGGCCGCGGCTATCGTTTGCCCGACGGCCGAATCCAACCGGCGTACCAGATGTTCGCCACGCGGGAGTTTTTCCTTCGCGTCCGGGCCGTGTTCGCGGAAAATGGAAAGACCGGCAAGTTCGTCTTGCACATGACCCATCACATGATTATTCCCTGGGTGGGGGCGGCCGACCTGGCGTTGGACGGCGAGGATCACGTCACCTTCGCCAACATGGGCAAGGATTTTATGGACTTCTGGTCGCCGGAGCGCATTCGCCTGGACTACCCGCGGCCGTTGGGGGTGGCCGTGACGTTTCTGGAGGAATATCAAGGGGCATGGAATCCGGCCGACCTTCACCGTGTAACGCGGGCTTATACCGCCATGTCGATCCTGAACGACGTTCTGCCGGGCGCCAACCCCAACGGTCAGAACCAGGAAGTGTGGCGCGGCCGCGACCGCTTCGGAATCGAAGCCGACGATGTCACCTTCGTTCCATATTGGGACAAGTCCAGCGGACTATCGTGCCAAGGCTCGGGCATGTACGCTTCGGCATGGCGGAGGCCGAGCGCGGTCCTGATCGCCGTGGTGAACACCGGCGATGCGGCCACCGCGACGGTGCGAGTGGACAAGGCAAAATTCGCCTGGACGGAACCCGGCGAGATCACGGCCGTGGATGCCGAGACGGGCGAGACGTTGGGATTGTCGCAGGATGGAACAATCGAGGTGCCCGTCGAGCGGCACGATTACCGGCAGATCATGCTTACTCTGCAAATTCCGCCACGCTAAGTCGGAAGGGCATTCATGAGTCGGATCGACTGGGCCATCATGCTGCTGCCGATGCTGGTGGTCTGCATCATCGCCTACAAAACCAACAAATACATGAAGGGCGTGAGCGACTTCCTGTCGGCCGGGCGGGTGGCGGGGCGATATCTGGTCTGCACGGCCACCGGCATGGCCGGGATGGGCGTGGTATCCGTGGTGGCGGCATTCGAGCGCTACTACCAGGCGGGTTTCGCCATCTCCTGGTGGCCTATGCTCGGCTATCCGGTCGGGGTGCTGTTGACCATCACCGGGTTTGTCATCTACCGCTACCGGGAGACTCGCGCGCTGACTCTGGCGCAGTTCCTTGAGATGCGATATAGCCGCAGGTTTCGCATCTATGCGGGCGTACTCGCAGCCGGCGCGGGCATCATCAATTATGGAATTTTCCCCGCGATCGGCGCTCGCTTCTTCGTCTATTTCTGCGGCCTGCCGGAAACCATCCACGTTGCGGGCCTGGCCATTCCTACTTTCGCCATCGTCATGGCCTTCTTCCTGGGCAGTTCGCTATTTTTCGTTCTCCTCGGCGGCCAGTTGACCATCATGGTCATGGACTGCGTGCAAGGCCTGTTCTCCTACGCCATGTACCTCGTGGTGGCGCTTGCCCTGCTGTATATGTTCAGTTGGCGCCAGATTTCCAGCGCGCTGATGAGCTTCCCAAAAGATCAATCCTTGATTAACCCGTTCAGATCGTTCGGGGTCGCGGATTTCAACATCTGGTTTGAATTGATCGGCATTTTCACGGGCGTTTACACGGTGATGGCGTGGCAGGGCACGCAGGCGTTCAACGCCTCGGCCGCCAGCGCGCACGAACAGAAGATGGGCGGCATCCTGGGCAGTTGGCGCGGGCTGGTCTTCGAGGTGATGCAAATGCTGCTGGCGATTTGCGCCCTCACCTACATGACCAACCACGATTTCTTCCGCGGCGCCGCCGACGTGAACCAGCTTCTGGCGCAGATTCACGGCGCGAACCATGAAGAGGCCCTGTATCTGCAAACTCAGATGCGCGTATCCGTTGCCCTGGCCCGATTTCTGCCCATCGGCATCAAGGGCATTTTTGCCTCGCTGATGTTCTTCCTGGCTTACACCAACAATGTTTCGTACCTGCACTCCTGGGGGAGCATCCTCGCCCAGGACGTAATCATGCCCTTCCGGAAAGAGCCGTTTTCTCCCAAAGCACACATGCTGCTATTGCGGCTGTGCATTACCGGCGTGACGATTTTTGGGTTCTGTTGGAGCCTCTTCTATCACCAGGTGAGTTATATCCGAATGTATTTTGCCGTGACTGGGGCGATCTTCCTGGGCGGGGCGGGGTCCGTCATCATCGGCGGACTTTACTGGAAGAAAGGGACGACCGCCGCGGCGTGGACCGCCCTGACCATCGGCGGATTCATCGCCGTCGGCGGCATTTATCTGGACCATTACTGGGTCGACCTCCAACCGCATCTGCTCCATTGGTTTCCGGAAAGTGCGTACCTGATGCGGCACGCGCACAAATTCCCGATCAATGGCCAGTACGTGAACTTCATCTCCATGCTGACGGCCATCTCTTTGTACGTCGTGGTATCTCTGCTGACGTGCCGGAAGAATTTTAATCTCGCGCGCATGCTCCATCGCGGGCAGTACGCTGTGGATGATGACGGCAATCCCGCTCCCCTCCCCGAACCTCCACCCCGAACCATGAAGGCCCTGATGGGCATTGACGAGCATTTTACCAAGGGGGACAAGGCTCTCACCATCACGTTGTTTTGCTATACCATGAGTTGGTTCCTGGTGTTCGTGGTCATCAGCCTCTGGAACATCTTTCACATTTGGCCGGATCAGTGGTGGTCCAACTATTGGTTTTACGCGGGAATTCTGCTGCCCATCGTTTTGGGCACGATCACCAGCATCTGGTTCACGCTGGGCGGCGTGCGCGATCTCCGCCGCCTGTTCCGCCGCTTGAGAACTCTTCAACGCAATCCTGAGGATGACGGCCGCGTGCCGGCGCCGAGCGACGCCGATGCTGAGCCTGCGGACGGGTTGGTCAAGTCCGCATAAAGAGGAACGGAAATCATGCGATTGGGCGGCCCCATTTTGGTTCCGACTCAAACCCCGGACGGGTGGGTGGCGGCCTTGCGAGAGTTGGGCTATTCCGCCGCCGCCTGCCCCGTCGGGCCGGATTCTCCGCAAAGCGACAAGGTCGAGTACCGCCGGGCGGCCCAGCGCGCGAACATCGTCATCGCCGAGGTCGGGGCTTGGAGCAATCCGATCTGCACGGATTCCGCCGAACGGGCTAAAACCATCACCTCGTGTCAGCGCCGGCTTGCCCTGGCCGAGGAGATGGACGCCAGGTGTTGCGTGAACATTTCCGGGTCGCGCGGCCAGCAGTGGAACGGTCCCGATCCCGCAAACGATTCGTCCGAGACCTTCGACCTGATCGTCGAAACCGTCCGAAAGATCCTCGACGCCGTCAAACCCACGCGCACTTTTTACGCACTGGAACCGATGCCGTGGGGCCTGCCGGATTCGCCGGACAGCTATCTGGCTCTGATGAAAGCCATTGACCGAAAGGGTTTCGCCGTCGATCTCGATGCGGTCAACATGATCAATTGCCCCCGGCGGGCCTATCACACGGGCGATTTTCTTCGCGAATGTTTCGCCAAGCTCGGCCCGCACATCCGATGCTGCCACGCCAAGGACATCCGGCTCACTCAGGAATTGATCGTGCATCTGGATCACTGCTGTCCGGGCGAGGGCGTGCTGGATTTTCACGTATTTTTGAAGGAGCTGGCCAAACTGCCGCCCGATACGCCGGTGCTGTTGGAGCACCTGGGCATGGCCGAGGAGTATCAGGCCGGGGCAAATTACATTCGCAAAGTGGCCGCCGAAACCGGGACAATCCTGCGATGAACGCGTTACCCCCAAGCACGAAAGCCGTGGCCCACGTCCGCCGGCGGATCGTCGAATTGATGGATTGGCCCATGAACGCTTCTCCGCTAAAGCCTGGCGAAGTCGCGGGCAGAACGATTGCCACGTTGGTCAGCGCCGGTACGGAGATCAACGGCAACTTCGATGTCGAACGGACCGCGCCATGGGTGGGAGGCTACGCCGCAGTCTTTGAGGTGACAAACGTCGGCAGCGCCGTTACCGATCTGCGTTCGGGTCAACACGTGTTGGCGATGGGGCCGCACGCCGCCTGGCAGCGGATGGCTCGCGAGGAAGTCGTGCCGCTCCCGCCAGACCTGTCGCCGATCACGGCCACGTTCGCTCGAATGATGTCCGTCAGTTGGACCACGCTCACGACCACCGCCGCCCGGCCTCCCGATCGCGTCCTGATTGCCGGGCTTGGCCTGGTCGGCAATTTGGCGGCACAAATGTTTCGCGCCGCCGGATATCGCGTCACCGCGGTGGACGCGCTGGATCGCAGACGCCAATTCGCAAGCCGCGCCGGTATCGCCGATGTCCGCGCCGCCGTCTCCGGCGAAAAGGACTTGATCGACTCCATCTCCCTGGCGATCGAGTGTTCCGGCAACGAGCAAACGATGCTCGATTGCTGCCGCGTCGTCGCCAAAGGCGGCGAAGTCGTGCTGGTCGGCGTTCCATGGAGAAAGCGCACCGATGTCCGTGCGTTTGACGTCGTCCACGCCATATTTCACCGCCATGTAACGCTGCGGAGCGGATGGGAATGGGAACTTCCGCGGCGGACGACCGAGTTCAGGTCCGGCTCCGTTTACGGCAACTTCGCCGCCGCCATGGATTGGCTGGCCGAGCGGCGCGTCAGCGTTGACGGGATGTATCGGATTTTCCGGCCCGCCCAGGCTCAGGAAGTTTACGACTCGCTCTGTCGCCGCGACAACGAATTCCTGACCGCCGTATTTGATTGGCAGGGCGAACAGATCAAATAATCTCCAACGGCAACGACGAACGGATGACGAAGGGGAAGTCGCCGATCGTTGCGGCCGAAAGTTGTTCCAACACTGGGACCAGCGCCTGCACCAGCATTTCGAAGACGCGGCGGCCTTTCTCCGCCGTGGCCGCTCGCGGATCGCCGACGCCGGTGCTTTCGGTCAACGCCGCCCAATCGCGCGGGGCCCATACTCCGGGAGTGTTGGTCACGGCGGGTAATTTGCTGGGCGTGGTGGCGCCGTCGCCGGCGGTTTCCAGCGGAGCCACCCACTGGGGAGCCAGATGCAGCAGCAGACTGGTCTCGAGTTCGCCGGCGTGGTCCCCCTGCGGCTCTTTCAACAGGTCCTTCGCCTTGGGAGCGATTGCGTAGCCGTGAACCTGGACGATGAAAATCGGCAGCGCCAGCATGACGTCGCGGATCATGGCCTTGAACTCGTTGCCGCCGTGAAAATTCAGGATGACCAGGCGGTCGATCCCCTGGCGAACCAGGCTGTCCGCGACGTCGAACAGCACCGCGTGCTGAGTGGCCGATCGCATGGTGATGGTGGCGACCTGGGTGAGCTGGGCGTTGTCGATTCCAAACGGCACGCAGGGCAGCAGCACGCAGCGCGCGCCGCTGTGATTGGCCTGTTCGACGGCGGCTTCGCCCAGGGCGTTGGCCTCGATGACATCGGTCCCATGCGGAAGATGATAGTTGTGCGCCTCGGTTGCCCCCCAGGGCAGCACGGCGACGTTCGGCCGCAGCTCACGCGCCTGAAGAAGATTCGCCTCATGCAGAACATACGGCCGAGCGGCCGATCCCTTTGATTTCATCGATGTATTCATTTGTCGAGCCTGATTCCCGGCATGCGCAACGGTCCGTCACCCGCGAAAACAGCCTTCACGGCTCACGCTCCGATATTTCCCGCCGGCATCATACCGGTTGGTCCGATGAGGGCATCATTTAGCATGTTGATGGCGCGAGCGTTTCAAATCAAAAAAGTCATCGTCAATGCCGGCGGCCGGCGTTGGATTGCTGACGAGCGGTGTCGCAACCGGCACGCTGGCCGCCCGGGAATCCGGCAGAACTGGAGCACTGTTTGCCTTGGTCGGCCCAACCACGTTTGGCTTGTGCTTGGCGATGGATTTCCCGCCAGCCGCCGGCGTGCCGCCGGTCGAAGTCGAGACGCTGGCAGATACGGTTGGCGTAGTGGTGCTCGGATTGCTAAGAACCGGCGCCACGGGTGCGACCGGCGCGGCGGGCACAATGGGTGTGACTATCGCCACCGGCACAACTGGCGCGGCGGGCACTACGGGTACAACCGGCCCGACGGGTGCGACAGGCGCGGCGGGCGCGACGGGCACAACAGGTGCGACCGGCACGACGGACGCGATGGGCACAGCCGACGCGGCGGACACAACGATTACCGCCGGGAGACTGCCGACCGTCACGGGCGTTGTCGCCGTATAGCCGTCGCTTATGCCGGACACACTGAAGGCGCCGACAGCCGTGGGGGTGTAAAGGCCCGATGAACTGATGGACCCACCGCTGGCGGACCACGCAACCGTCGGCGAGGTGATCGGATTGCTAAACTGGTCCCACGCCAGAACGGAATACTGCGTGGGTCCGTTGATCGTGGCATTGGCGGGCTCCACGTACATTTTCGTGACCGTCTGGCTCACGACCACTTCCAAGTTGGGGGGCGTGATCGACACGCCCGCTGAATTGGTGATTTTCACGGCGAGGAAGTAACTGCCGGCCTGATAGAAAGTCGCGGTCGCATTTTGGGCGGCATCCGTGCCGTTGGCGGAGAAGGTCGGCGGCGGCGCGTTGGAAGGCGTGGAGAGCGCGGGGATATACGTCCAGGTGTAAATCAAAGACGACGAACCGGCCGGATCGGTCGCGGATACCGACAGGCTGGTGGATTTCCCAGTGACCGGATTGATCGAGGCGGTTGGCCCGCTGGCAAGCACCGGCCAGTCGGCCGTAAGGGAAACCGGCGTTGATGCGCTTCCCGACCCCACGCCGTCCACGGCCACCACTTCGTAATAGTATTGCTGGCCGTTGATGACGCTGGCATCGGAATAGCTGGTTCCCTGGACTCCCCAGCCGACGGTTGTGTAGGCGCCGTTGACGGTTGTCGAGCGCATGAGGTTATAGACGCCGCTTTCGAACATGCCGGCGCCGGTGACGGGAAGCCAGGAGACATTGGCGGCGCCGACCGTCGCCGATGCTGATACGCCCAACGGCGTGGCAGGCGTCGCATCCGCATCTTCGTAGACCTTGTGGATCGTTGTGTTATATGGATCGGCAAACCAACCGCGGAACAAGATGCTATCACCCCTGGCCACTGATTTTTCGATTGCCCAGAAGTAGTCGGGAAAGCCGGGATTTCCGTTGTCTCCATTGGCCGGATAGATGAAGCTAAAGCCGTTGGGATACGTCAACTGCGCCGGTTCCGGCGTGCCGGTGTAATCGTAAACCGCCAACTGCCCGTACGGAGCGCTGTAGGCATAGACGGAAGTCGTCTGATGCTCGGGCATGATCAGCACGTTGGCGTTGGGATAGACGCTATAGAAGTCTTGCAGCGCTGTTTGCAATTGAGCCGCGTCGTAGCCGCTGTTGGAATCGAGGTAGAACAGCGTGCAGCCCCACTGCTGATAGGCATATTCCATCTTGGTTGCCAGAATCGTGGCTTCAGATTCGTTCGTGGGGGTTATTTGCTCAGGCGTTCCATCTACGTTCTCGATTATGGTCGGGCGGAGGCACACACCGATACGGAAACCGGCGTTGCTGAATACCTGGAAATACTGATCGATGAGCGGTTCGGCGACGCCACCAGGTCCATAAAGCGCGCCAGGACCGGTGTATACGTACCCCATCGGCGTCTCGAGGGTGCCGTTCACGTTCACCACGTTTTGGATGTCTGCGGTGGTGCTGGTGGCAAGGGAAGCGTCGCCGATGAACGAGGTCGGCTGCTGCCACATCTGGCCTTCGACGTCCCATGTGATCATGCCTTGGGCGTCTTCGGCCTGCATATAGCCGACCGAGCCATCGGCATAGGCCAGCAGGGCCTGGGCAAATAGATATAGCCCGCTTGGGGTCGTCACGTTGATGGATGCGCCGTTGAGCGCCCAGCCCTCGGCGTTAGTCGACGAAACATCCGCGGCGGAGGTCAACATCAATTGTGCGACCGGCCGGCGATCCGGCCAATTCAGTTGCAGGGGAAACGCCGCCGCCCAGGCCTGTTCGACATCCGTCGCCAGGGGATAGGGATCAGTCCCTTCCGGCGCGAAGCGAAGCGATACCTCAAACTTATCCGTGCCGCCGGGGGCAACCGGCGTGTTGAATAATGGCCACGCTGAATTCTGAGCAGTTCCGTTGAAAGGCGCCGAATTCACCACCATGGACCAATACGTTCCGGAGCCGTCCGTATTTGACCACAATCCGGCATACAGTTGAGAATTGGTGGCCGGCGCCAGGTTCACGGTATCGTCCACCATCACCATTACGCCGCTGCCGTAGTCGGCCACCTGAACGTTCGGCCCGTCAAATCCAAAGTCGAGCAGGACGTCGCCCGCCGGATACGGCAGCGCTGCTGGAAACCGGAGGTTCGCCGATTGTAACGCGACGCCTCCAATAGTTGTGGTCGTGGATGTGTTGTCGATCGTGTACGAGAAGTTCAGGCGGTTGGTCGTGCCCGCGGGTTGCGAATATGTGCACGCGATCGAACCCCAACTGTAACTGTAGGTCGCAGTGCCACCAACGGTCGCGCCATTGACGACCGTGGGACTCCAACTCGGGATGGCAGAGCCGGTGTAAACCCATGTCAATGTCCCGCTCGAACTCTCGGTGTAATATCCTTCGACTTGAAACCCATCGCCGCCATGGGCTGGAACGTTAATTACCGTGCTGCTGCTGGTGCCGTTGTTGTAGCTAAGAGTCGAAAGACCGGTCGAGCCGTACGTGGCCGTTATGCCCGCCGACAGCAATTGCCGCGGCTCCAAAGCCTCCATCAATCGCCGGGAGCGATCGCGTCTGGACCTATTCCGAAGCTGCATGGCCTTCCTCCGCAATTACGCAAGTGACTATTCAATAAGTTTTTACGTCAAAATACCATCACTTCTGATTATTTACTTTATTCTCTTCTCTCAATACACTACCATAAATATTATAAGTATCAATGTAATTTTGATCCCGCGAAGCTTTGTGTTAGATCGCCGACTTCGAGGCGGCCGACTCGGGAACCCGCACAATGAACTCCATCATCTCCCGTTTTGGACTGACCGTGACCGTGCTCTTCTTCGCCGCCGTCAGGGCAGACGCACAGCCGACTCTTCAGATACGTGTCAATGATCAGGGCCTGTCGTCCATCCGATATGGCGGAGACGAGCTATTGGCCCAGAGCCAGATCGAGTTGCGGAAGCTCATGCTCTGGCCGGCAGAAGCCGCATCGCCTCAAAGCAACCCGCACGTCGGCTTCAATCTCGCCGCCAATCGGTTGGTGCAAACATACGAGTGGGGGTCGATCTCCTGTGTCTATCGCATCGACGGTGGCCGCATCTATTTGGATGTCCAGGTGAAGAACACGGCCAAGGCCGGGATCCGTTTCATCGACATGGCCTTGATGAAGCTCAAGCTGCCGGGTTGGAACAAGAGCGGTGAATGGGACGGCCGCTGGCCGCAGCCGTCGGACACGGCCGATGATCCGCAGATTTTTCAGATCAACTACGACGGCGGCACGATGCTCTTCTGCGGAGAACAAGTGGATCGGCCGCTGGGCCTGCACGTGCTTCCGACGGGCATTACCGATCAATGCCAATTGGTTTTGCGTTTTGAGAGTTTCCCGCACATGGGTTCGCTGATCGGTAAGGGGGATTCGGATCATTTCCTGTTGTCGGTGCGATTCGGTCCAAAGGACGCAGATCCGGTGGAGATTGCCGACGACCTCTACAAACGGTTTGCCCGGCGCTACCCGCCGCAGATGAAATGGACTGACCATCGGCCCATCGGCTCGATCAATCTCGCGTCATCGGCAATGGGCATCAAGAAAAATCCGCGGGGGTGGTTCATGGAGCGGTACGACCTGGACGTCACGACGCCCCAGGGCGTTGAAGATTTCCACAAGCGACTGCTGAAGTACGCGGACAATTGCATCGGATTCGCCAGGGACATGAACGCGCAGGGCGTGATCGTGTGGGACATCGAAGGCCAGGAGATGCCGCACATGATCAGCTACATCGGCGATCCGCGGCTGATGGAGACGATGGCCCCGGAAATGGCGGGTGTCGCCGATGCATTCATGCAAAAGTTCAAGGACGCCGGCCTGCGCGTCGGCGTCACGATTCGTCCATCCCACGTGGTGCGCAGCCCGGGCAGCAATGAGCCATGGACCCATGTCCAGGCCGAGGATCCCGTCGAGGAAATCTCCGAGAAAATCGCCTACGCCAAGAAACGCTGGGGCTGCACGCTCTTCTACATTGACTCGACAACGCTGTGGGACACTCAACCCGATGGCACGCTGGTGCTGAACACCATGCCGGCCGAATTCTTCCGCATCTTGAACCAGCGATTCCCCGATTCCCTGCTGATTCCGGAAGAATCGGCCACGCGCCACTGGGCCTACACCGCGCCGTACCATGAGCTTCAGCAGGGCTATACGCAGACCCCGGCGAACGTGCACGCGGTGTATCCCGACGCCTTCACCATCCTGCGCGTCGTCGATGCCGGGATGGATCTCGTGAGGCAAAAGCACGACGAGTTGGTCGCCGGCGTTCGATCCGGCGACATCCTTCTCTATCGCACCTGGTTCGACGACGAGTACGACAAAGAGGTCAAACAAATCTACCTGGATGCCAAGACCAATCCCTGACCACGGCGATCTTGCAGCATCGTTGAGCGGCGCGCGGCGACGCGAGCTGCCGGGCGTGCCATGAAAACCGAACGTACGCGAAAACTTCCGCTTTTCTTCACGCAGGTGATCGGCTCGCTGCCGCGCCCCAAGTCCGTGCAGGACGTGTTATCCCGGCGAGGGGAGATGCCCCCGGAGCGTTACGAGAAAATCATGGACGAAATGGTGATTTTCGCCATCCGCCTCCAGGAGCAGGCCGGCATCGACGTCATCAGCGACGGCGAATGGCGCCGCCGGCATTACATCGGCGAGTTTTTCACGCGAGTCGGCGGCTTTGAGCGCGTCCGGAAGTACCAGCATCAAGGCCAGACGAAATTGACCGAGGTCGTCGTTCGCAAAATGACCGCCAAGGATCCGGTCTTCGCGCGCGACGGCGAGTTCCTCGTCCGCCACACCGATCGCTGCACGAAATTCGCCCTGCCCAGCCCGTTTCTGATCGCGATTCGTTATTGGCACGAGGATTATTCCACCGCGGCTTATCCAACGCTGGAAAGCTTCATGGATCATCTCACCGAGTTGCTGGCCGCCGAGGCCATGGCGCTTTCCGAGGCCGGCATCGACGTGATCCAGCTTGACGATCCGGCGTTGACGTACTTTTGTGATCCCCGCCTCACCGACGCCGCCGAATCCCGCGAGATCCACGATGAGCGTCTTCGCCGCCAGTGGAACATCGACCGCCAATTCCCCCAGGCCATTTCCGCGATCAATCGCATCACGCAGGGTCTGAAATCCGAGGTCCACCTGCATTGTTGCCACAGCGTGTACAAGCGGCAGAGCGACGTGATCGGCGATTACAAGCCGATTCTCCCGCGGCTTGCCCAGGCGAAGATCGACCGCGTCAACCTGGAATTCGCCTACCAAGGCACCGGCCACGTGGACGACCTGGCGCTGCTGCCGGCGCACCTGGACGTCGGCATGGGAGTCGTCGACGTGCGCACCGCTTCGTTTCAGGAGATCGCGCAGATCGAGTCCATCGCCGCCGCCGGCGCCAGGATCATCGACCCAAAACGAATTGCGCTGAATCCCGACTGTGGCTTCGCCCCCGACGCCGGCGAGCCGCCGACCATCGACGAAGCTTTCGAGAAGCTCCGCCGGCTCTGCGCCGCTGCCGCGCACTTGCGCCAAACATTTGGCTGATGCCATGGAGACCACCGCCATGCGAACCATCATGATTCTATGTGCTGTCGGGTGGCTTGCCCGCTCGGCGATGGGCGACGCCGCTGCTTCTTCGCCGGGGCGCTATTACGTCAGCCCCGGCGGCGACGACCGGCACGACGGGCGTAGCGAAACGACCGCCTGGCGCACCGCGGCAAAAGTCAATTCCGCAGAATTCGAGCCCGGGGACTGCATCCTGTTCCAACGCGGCGGCGACTGGCACGAACAACTCATCGCCAGCTCCGACGGAACCGAAACCCATCCAATCACCTACGCCGACTACGGCGATGCCAACGCCGCCAAGCCCACGTTCTGGGGCAGCGACGTGATCCCCGCCGGCGCGTTCACCCCGGCCGGCGATTCGGTTTATTCATTTCCGGTGTCGGCTCTGCCGACCGGCCACGCTTACTGGGTCTTCGCCGATCACCAGTTCCTGAATCTCGCCGCCGACTATTCCAGGATGCCCGCCGATTCGTTCTTCATTGCCGGGCCAACGGTATTCATCAGGACCGCGGGAGTTGATCCGCGCAGCGACGCCGTGGCATACACCGCTTCGGACCGCGCCCAGGGCGCCAACGCCGATTCCAGCCTGATCTGTTCCAACGGACACAACAACCTGATTTTCAACAACCTCGTCGGGAAGGAGACGGCGGCCGCCGTCAATTCCGGCGGCGTTCCCGATGCATACGTCTTTCGCATCCAGGGCAGCGCCAACGTGCGGCTCGATCACTGCGAGGCCCATGCCGGCGGCAAGCATCACATCGGCGTGATCAACTCAACGGGATTCATCGGAACGCATCTCTACGCCCGCGGCTGCATCCCCGGCCTGGCCTACGGCAACGCCGGCGCGTTTGTCAGCTTCTCCGACGCTTCCCGCCATGGCGACACGTCCCAATGGATCGATTGCAAGGTGGATCATTTCGATCCCCAGCAGCAGTCCTTCATCACGCACGGCCCGGGATTGGGAAATCTGCTGATCCGGAACCTGACTTCACTGGGCTGCTCAATTGGAATCGGCACCGACGCGCCCGGCGAAATCGTCACCATCAAGGGCGGCCTTTTGACCGGCCCGACTTGCGACGTCTATGGCGCCCACGTCCTCATCGATGGACTGCGAATCAGCGGTGATGCCAAGATCGACCTCTTCGGCAACGACAACGTCGTGCAGAACTGCGTCGATCGGCAAAGCATCAACGCCCAAGGCGGCATTGTCGTTCGCGGGCGGGACAACGTCATTCGCTTCAACACGCTGGATCACAGGTCGGCCGCCGGCCCCTGCGTTGAACTCAAATCCTCGGCCGGCAATACGCGATTCATCGGCAACCTGTTCACGGGCCCAACTCTCCCGATCAACGACAACGGCGCCGCCGGATTAGTGCTGGATTACAACGGCTTTGACGATACCGCTGGCCCGCCGCGCAGCCTGAACCGCGATGCCCATCTGGTGGTCGGCAATCCCCAATTCGCCGATGGCGCAGTCGGCAATTACGTTTTGACGCCCCACTCACCAGACGTCGGCAAAGTTCCGGCGGCCAGAATTGATGGCCTAACTCACGATTGTCTTGACCACCCGCGCCCCGTGTACGGCGCGTACGACATCGGCGCTTTCCAGACCCAGTTCGTCACGGCAACGCCCTGATGCTTAAAGCTCTCGCGAATGGAAGAACTCGATGACTTCACCCCCAGGCGCATGAACGAACGAGATCCGCACATTCACCTGCCTGCCTTCCGCGCCGTTGATGGCAACGTCTTCCGGCGGATGCGTGACGACGGCGCCGGCGGCCTGCGCGGCTTGAGTCGCGGCATCCACGTCCACCGCCCGCAGCGCCACGTGGATCAGGGCCGCTCCTTCTCCCCATGCCGGCTTCGCCCCAGGGGCGCCGCCGGCGAAGATCTCCATGTAGTTCCCGTCGCCCGTGTCGAACAGCGCCGCGCGATAGTCGTCCTTGCCCCAGGCAAGTGTTTCGGTCATGCCCGGCGCCTTGTAGAATTTGGTGGAGGCGTCAAAGTCGTGCACCCGCACCGCGACGTGATGAAATCCGCACCCGGAAACGACCCGATTGTGACTTTCCATTTCGACTCCAATATCCGAACCGATGAGAATCAACTATCGCTTCAACTTGATCGAAAACGTGTATCGCTCGGGCCGATAGACCGCGCTGACGAATTCGATGGGGCGGTTGCCAAGCGTGTACGAGAGCCGCTCCATGGTAAGCACGGCGTCCCCGGCGTTGATCTGAAGCAGCGCGGCTTCCTCTTCCGTGGCGGCGCGGGCGCCGATCCGCTCTTCGCCCCACTCGATGGGAATGCCGTACTTCTCCTCGATCAGCGCGTAGAGGGATGCGCTGAAATCCTCCTTGGGGCTGATCCCAAAACTTTCGGGAATGCTCGAGGCGAGCAACACCACGGGAAACGCTTCGCTGGTGCCGCGGAGCCGGCGGACCAGGAGCGTCTTGCCGCCGGCCGGCAGGTGCAGCAACTCGGCGACCGCCTTGGCCGGCTTGCGGATTTCCACGCCGAGCATTTCAGTGCTGATGTTCAGCCCCAGTTTCCTCATCTGCTCGGAGTAGCTTTGCAGCCGCCCCAAATCCTCGGTCATTGGGCTGTTGATGATCCGCGTCCCGATGGCCCGTTTCCGCTCGATCAAACCCTTGGCCACCAGATTGTCCGTCACGCGCTTGATGGTGGCGCGGCTGACGCCGAAGATGCTCAACAGGTCCATTTCCCGCGGCAGCATTTGGCCGACGGTCTCGTCTTGACCGATGCGGGCCTCAATGATCTTCTCGACCTGGTGATAGAGCGGGATCGGCGACTTCTCGTCCAGAACAAACCGCTCCGTCGGCCGGAAGAGCAACTCGCTGATGGCGATTCTCCGTCGGTCGCTGGCGGGCGGCAAGTGGGTCTTCTTCATTGGAAACCAATCGACTGGCAAATGCTCCCACACATCATACAAAAAACCCGCCGCTCGGAAAGTCGTCGGCCATCGCAACGGGCATTTGCCCACTTTAGCATGATATTAGGACATTGTCCGCAGGCCGATCTTCAACGCCACCGCTTTGGAATGCCCGGCGGAGGAGGCGGTTATGAGTGAACAAGATATTCCCCGCGCCGAGTATCCACGTCCGCAGTTTGTCCGCGACCGATGGCTGTGCCTGAACGGAGCGTGGCATTTTGAGATCGACCCCGGAGACAGCGGCCTGGAACGGGGACTCAAGGATCGCGATCTTTCAAGCCGCATCATCGTGCCGTTTTGCCCGGAGTCGCGGCTATCGGGCATCGACAACAGGGATTTCTTGAACGCCGTGTGGTACCGCCGGAGGGTGAAGATACCCGCGGAGTGGGCGGGACAACGCGTGCTGCTGCACTTCCAGGCGGTGGACTACGACGCGACGGTTTGGGTCAATGGGACCGAGGCGGCGCGGCACCGCGGCGGGTTCACGCCCTTCACGTGTGATTTGAGCGAAGTGGCCAAGGCCGATGAGGAGATTACGATCGTGGTGCGGGCGCGCGACCGCCATCGGGCGCCGCAGCCGCTCGGCAAACAATCGCAACGGTACCTCAACCATGATTGTCTATACACCCGGACAACCGGCATCTGGCAGACGGTGTGGTTGGAGCCGGTGCCCCGGACGTACCTGAAGCGCCCGCGAATCACGCCGGACCTGGCGGCCGGAGCGTTTCATCTCGACTTGCCAATTAGCGGCGGCCGCATGGGATACACGGTGCGCGCGACGGTCTTCGATGGTGGCCAGGCGATTGCCAGTGCATCCGTCCGCGCGGACCTGTCGATGTCGTCGAGATTGACGCTGTCGATTCCTGAGCACCGCCTCCATCCCTGGACGCCGGGCGATCCGCATCTGCATGACCTGCTGATCGAGTTGTCGGACGAATCCGGCCGGGTTTTGGATTCGGTGAAGAGTTACGCCGGCTTGCGGTCGGTCGCGATCGACGGCATGGCGATCAAGATCAACGGCAAGCCGATCTTCCAGAGGCTTGTGCTGGACCAGGGCTATTACCCGGACGGCATCATGACCGCGCCGACCGACGCGGCGCTGAAGCGCGATATCGAACTGAGCATGGCGGCCGGGTTCAATGGCGCCCGCTTGCATCAGAAGGTGTTCGAGGAACGGTTCCTCTATTGGGCGGACCAACTCGGCTATCTCTGCTGGGGCGAGTTCGCCGATTGGGGCGCCGACCTCGGCGGACCGCCGGGGGACAACCACCAGCACGGCGCAACCTACATCACGCAATGGCTGGAAGCGATCCAAAGGGACTACTCGCATCCGTGCATCATCGGATGGTGTCCGTTGAACGAAACACCGCAGATTCTGACCGACCACGTCACCGCGCTGGACGACGTCACTGGGGGATTGTTCCTGGCTGCCAAGGCGATGGATACGAGCCGCCCGGTGCTGGACGTCTCGGGATATTCTCACCGGGTACGGGAAACGGACGTGTACGATAGCCACGACTACGAGCAGGACCCCGCGAAATTCGCCGCGAATCACGCCGGCCTGGCGCGCGGCGCCGCGCTGATGAATCCCCATCCCGATGACACCGGCCGCCGGCTCGTTCACTGGTCGGCGCCCTACCATGGCCAGCCCTATTTTGTGAGCGAGTTTGGCGGGATCTGGTGGAACCCCGCCGCCCGGCCGGGCGAGGCGTCATGGGGTTACGGGAAGCCGCCGGCCAGCATCGAGGAGTTTTACGCCAGGTTTGAAAAGTTGTGCGCCGTTCTGCTCGGCGACCGGAACATGTTCGGCTATTGCTACACCCAACTGACCGACGTCTACCAGGAGCAGAACGGCATTTACACGTTCGCGCGCCAAACGAAGTTCGACATGGCAAGAATCCGTGCCGCGCAGGCGAAGCCCGCGGCCATCGAGGAGGCGACCACATGACCCGCATTGCCCACTACGTCCGCAGCACTCACTGGGATCGAGAATGGTATGAACCGTTCCAGGGATATCGCATGCGCTTGGTCTCAATGTTGGACGAGGTGCTGGACACCCTCGCCAAGGATGCCGAGTTCAAGTTTAACATGGACGGACAGGCGATCCCCATGATCGACTTTCTTGAAATACGTCCGGAAAAGGCCCAGAACCTTCGGCAATACATGATGGAGGGCCGGTTCAAAGCCGGGCCCTGGTACGTCGCGCCCGACGAATGGCTCGTGTGCGGGGAATCCATCGTTCGCAACCTGGAAATGGGAATCGAGACCGCGGCCCAATGGGGCGCGCCCGCTTCCCGCGCCGGGTTTGTATGCGATCAGTTCGGTCACATCGGCCAGCTCCCGCAGATATTCGATCAATTCGCGGTCGCCGGAGCGTTCATCTGGCGAGGGACCACCGAGCGCGATCACCACGGCCACTTTCTCTGGCAAAGTCCCGACGGAACGGTGCTGCCGGCGTACCGCTTTGGTCCCAGCGGATATTGCACGCTGGCATATCGGGTTCGTGATGTTCTGGCGCCCGATAAGCCGTTGGACGTGCGCGAGGCGGTCAGCCGGCTGGTGGACTACACGCGATTCGAAGCCGCCCGGTCCAACCTGTCGCCGATCCTCTTATTCGATGGCGGCGATCATCTGGAGATCGAGCCGCGCATGTCCGAGATCATCGCCGGGGCGAACGAGCGGTTGGCCGCCGAGGGGATTCACATCGTCGCCAGCGATCTCGATTCCTACCAGGCGGCAATGGCCAGGGAACGGTCGCACGTCAAGCGGACCCTCATCGGCGAACTTCGCGAAACCGGCCGCGAGCCGCAGGCGTTGGACGAGGTGTGGCTGATCCCCGGCTGCTACTCCAGCCGCATCCACCTCAAGCAGCGCAACGCCGCGTGTGAAGATGAATTATGCCTTTGGGCCGAACCGTTCTGCACATTCGCCAGTGAGGCGCTTTCCCGCGAGTATCCGTCGTCCTACCTGCGCCTCGCCTGGAAACACCTGCTGGAAAACCATCCGCACGATAGCATGTGCGGTTGCTCGATCGATCAGGTGCACCAGGACATGATCTATCGGTTTGACCAGTCGATCGGGATATCCGCCCGGCTCACGGAGCAGGCCCTGCGGGCCATCACCGCCGCCGCCGCGCCGAAATTGGACGTTGCCGGCTCGCTGGTCATCGGCGTGTTCAACGCGACCGCCGAGCCGATCGACGAGCCGGTCGACCTGGAGATTCAGCTGCCGACGAACTGGCCGACGAAGTTCAAGGAGTTTTTCGGATTCGAGGAAAAATTCTCCTTCAAGATTCGCGGTCCCGGCGGTGAAGAGATTCCCTATCAACTCGTTCACCAGCGGCGGGATTCCAATGGGTTTCACGTGACTCGTTACAAGTTTCCGACCGCTGAAACACGCCACGTCGTTTCCGTGACCGCGAGGCTCGCCGTTCCGCCGTTCGGCTACGTGACGCTCGTTGTTGAACCGTTTGAAGGGCCAACGCGTTGTGCGGGTTCGATGGCCACGTCCCACCGCGCGATCGAGAACGACTTTCTGCGGGTAACCGTCAATCCCAACGGCACGCTGGCTCTGTTGGACAAACGGGCGGGCCACGCATTCGACCAGTTTCTCACGTTCGAACAACGGGCCGACATCGGCGATGGGTGGTTCCACGGCGTCGCGGTGAATGACGCGATCTACAACAGCTCGGCTTGCGGCGCGGATGTCGCGCTGATCGCCGATGGCATCGACAAGGCCACGCTGCGGATCGACCTGACGATGAACGTGCCGGAGTCGTTCGACTTCCGCGTCATGTCGCGGGACGCGCGCAAGGCGCCGCTGCAAATCGTTTCGGAGGTGACGTTGCGGCGTGGAATCGACCGCGTCGAGGTGAAGACAACCGTCCACAACACGGTGCTCGACCACCGCCTGCGGGTGTTGTTTCCCACCGGGCTGGCCGGCGACTCCTACTGGTGCGACGGCGCATTCGATTGTCTTGAACGGCCCGTCGCGCTGGCGGCCGATAATGCAATTCGCAAGGAACTCGATATCGAAACCCGGCCGCAAATGACCTGGACCGCTTTTGGCAATGGCCGCGCGGGCTTGGCCGTCGTCAGCCGCGGGTTGCCGGAATCGGCCGTGATGAACAGACCGGATCGGCCCATCGCCCTGACGCTCCTCCGCGCCTTCCGCAAGGCGGTCTTCAGCGACGACAACCCCGGCGGCCAGATTCAGGGCGATCGCCTCTTCCGCTATGACCTGATTCCTTTCGCCGGACCCGTCCCGGTGAAGAAGCTCTTTCTACTGGGTCAGCGCGTCAATGCCGCCGTCCGGCAGGTCACGCTGCATCCAGCCGATCTGGCGTCGGCGCCGGCCAGCCGACTGCCCCGATCGCACGCCTTTGGGCGCGTGGAGGGAGACGTTGTCGTGACCAGCGTTCGGCGCCACGAGCGGGGCCGACGGATGCGCCTGTTCAACCCTCTGTCTCGGCCGGCGACGGTGAAGCTGGGACCTGTAAAGTCGGTTGAGAGTGAAACGTTGGATGGACGCGACGATGCGCAAACGAAAGTCGAACACCACGGAGATGGCTTTGAGGCGGTGATCGGCGCCAAGAGAATCGCGACGCTTGTGATTTCGGCGCGATAGCGACCGGTCAGAGGTGATCAGGAAGCATTATTTTCTATTGACATGACATTATAGCATTGTATCCTCGATTGACGCCAGGGCGAGCCGCCAAAAGTGGGTTGCCCCCTGCGTTGTGAGGGTCGGCAATGACCAAAGTCAGGTTTTGTTTGATCGGGGCCGGACGCGCTGGTGCGATTCATGCGCGCAATGTGGCGAGGCATATCAACGGCGCGGAACTGGCGTCGGTGTGCGATCCCAACCCGGCCGCGCTCCAGGCCATGAAGCAGGAGCTTGGGATCACGCGACTTTACTCGGATTATCGCGAGGCGTTGGCGGATGATGAGGCGGATGCGGTCATCATCGTGACGCCGACGTTTCTGCATCGGGACATCGCGGTGGCGGCGGCTGAGAGGGGGAAGCATGTCTTTCTTGAAAAGCCGATGGCCGTGACGCTCCAGGAGTGTGACGCGATAAATTCCGCGGTGACCCGCGCCAACGTGAAACTGCAATTGGGCTTCATGCGGCGCTTTGACGACGGCTTCATGCGCGCCAAGGAGATGCTGCAAAGCGGTGAGATGGGCCGCGTCATGATCATCAAGAGCACCGGCCGGGGTCCCGGCGGGCCGGGGCCGTGGATGTGGGACCTGACCAAGAGCAACGGCATCATCGCCGAGGTCAATAGTCACGACATCGACTCGGTGTTGTGGCTGACGGAAGATCGGATCGCGCGGCTCTACGCCGAGGCGCACAATTTCAAAGTGCCCGAGGCCAGGGAGAAGTTTCCGGATTTTTACGACAACGTCGTGGTCACGCTGCGGATGGCCGGCGGGTCGATGGGCACGATTGACGGCACTTGTCCGGCGCATTACGGCTACGACGCGCGCCTTGAGGTCCTTTGCGAACGGGGGCTGCTCATGGTGGGAACGGTGCGGCAGCCCGGCTGCACCAAGGTGACCGTCGAAGGCCGCGTCGAGGGGCAAGCGGTGAAAAGCTGGCGGACGCTGTTCAAGGAGGCCTATCTTGCGGAGATGGAACATTTCGTTCGCTGCGTGCGGGAGGGCCAGACCCCGCGAGTGGGCGGAATGGACGGGCGAAACGCCGTGGAGGCGGTGCTGGCGATCAATCGATCGGTGAAGTCCGGCCAGGTCGTGAACTTTTCGGGTGAGCGATGATTGCCGCTAGATATACGCAGGGCGGTGAACTGGTGATTGGCGAAACGCCGGTCCCGCGCGCCGATGCGGGCAAGCTATTGTTGAAAGTCGAGGCGGCGTCGATCTGTGGAACGGACGTGAAGATCGCGCGGCACGGGCATCGCAAGCTGGCGGACGGGCAGACGATCACATTGGGGCACGAGTTCGTCGGGCGAATTGCCGAGGTGGGCGCGAAGGTGAAGGGATGGAGGCTGGGGCAGCGGGTGGGAGTTGCGCCGAATCTGGGCTGCGGGCGATGCGACATGTGTGCCCGGGGGATGGCGAACATGTGCCCGGATTATTCGGCGTTCGGGATCACCTTCGACGGGGCCCATGCCGAGTACGTGACAGTGCCTGCCGCGGCGCTGGAGCAGGGCAACGTGATCGAGATCGCCGAGGCGATGCCGGCCGAGGAGGCCACGTTGGCCGAGCCGTTGTCGTGCGCGGTCAACGGGCTGCGCGTCTCGCGGGTGGAATTGGGAGACGTCGTGGTCGTCTTCGGAGCCGGGCCGATGGGCCTGTTGAACATGATGTGCGCCAACGTCTGTGGCGCCTGCGCGGTCGGCATGGTGGACGTGAATGGGGCGCGGTTGAAAAAAGCGCAGGAATTGGGGGCGAGTTGGACGGTCGATTCCACGCAACAGCCGCTCCCGGAGGCGATCCAATCGAGAACGGGCGGGCGCCCAGCGGACGTGGTGATTCTGGCGGCGCCCGTGGGGGCGCTACAGAAGTTGGCGATCGACCTGTTGGCGCCGTTTGGGAGGCTGTGCTTGTTCGCCGGTCTGGCCCGGGGGGACTCCCAGGTCACGTTGGATACCAACCAGATTCACTACAAAAATCTGATTGTCACCGGCATGACCGGCGGGTCGCCGAGGGATTACCGCATCGCGCTGCGGCTGATGGAAACCGGCAAGGTAAAGGCGCGGAATATTGTATCGGATGTGTTTGCGATGAAGGACCTGGAGAAGGCGTACCAAGCGGCGATGTCGGGCAAGGGATTGAAGGTCGTGCTGAAGGGATAGACCGGGCAAGGGCATTTGGCGGACGGACATGAAGTACGTTATCGGCGTCGACATCGGCACGCAGGGCACGAAGACGCGGCTCTTCGACGAGCGGGGGCGACGACTGGGGTCTGGTTTTATCGGCTCGAAGCTGCATCGCCCGCAAGCGGGGGTCGTGGAGGAGGACCCGCAGGATCAGTTGCAGAGCGTGCGGCACGCCCTGCGCTCCTGCATCAGCCAGGCGGGCGTCCGCAAAGAGGACGTGGCGGCGGTGGGACTCGCCGGCCAGATGGCGGGAATTATCGGGATCGGCCCCGACGGCCGCCACGTCACCCCTTATGACTCCTGGCTGGATACGCGTTGCGCAAATCAGATCCACCAGATGGAGCGCAGGGCCGGACCGCAGATTTTGGCCCGAACGGGTTGTGCCCCAAGTTTCAATCACGGGCCGAAGGTGCTGTGGTGGCAACAGACCCGGCCATCGGCGTGGAAGCGGATCGCCGTGTTCGTGCAACCCGGCGGATACGTCGCCATGCGTCTTTGCGGGTTGCCCGCGCGAGATGCGTTCATTGACAACACCTATCTGCACTTTTCCGGCTTCGCCGACAACGTGCGCCAGCGGTGGGACGAGGACCTGTGCCGGCGGTTCAAGGTCCCGATCGGGAAGCTGCCGCGGATCGTTGCGCCGACGAGCGTCGTTGGCCAGATGCGCGGCAAAGAGGCGCGGGCATGCGGGCTGAAGGAAGGCACGTTGCTGGCGGCCGGCTGCGGTGATACGGCCGCGAGCTTTCTCGCCTGCCGGGCAAATCAGGTGGGGATCGGCGTGGACGTGGTGGGGACGGCGTCGGTGTTTGCCACGACGGTTGCCACGTTCGCAGCGGATATGAAGTATCGGGTATTGGGATGCGGCCGATCCGTGGCGCCCGGGCTTTGGCATCCCTATGCCTACATCCATGGCGGGGGCATGAACCTGGAATGGTTCAGGAAAGAGATCGCTTCGCAGCCGGAGTTCGATGACCTGAATCGGCGCGCCGCCGCGATCCGGGCCGGCGGCGCATTGCCGATGTTTCTGCCGCATCTGGGAGGCCGGGCCTGCCCAAACCAGCCGGCGATGCGCGGCGCCTGGGTGGGATTGGAATGGGGACATACGCTGGGACATCTCTATCGAGCGGTGCTGGAGGCGGTGGCGCTGGAATACGCGATCTATCAGCGGATCGTGCTAGAACTATTCGGCCCGGGCGGCTTGCGGGAATTGCGGATTACCGGCGGCGGCGAGAAGAGCGAATTGTGGAACCAGATCAAGGCGGATGTTCTTCAGATGCCGGTGCGCCGCCTTGCCGCCTCGGAAGGCGCGCCTGCCGGGGCGGCATTGGTCGCGGGCGCCGCGGCCGGTTTATGGAACGATCCCGGCAAAAAGGCGGATGAATGGGTGAAGCTTGGACCGACCGTCAAGCCAACGCGCGAACTGGCCAAGTGGACCACCCGTCGGCGAGAGCGCTACGAGGCGTTATTGGAGCAATTGCGATGACGCCAACGGAGTACAACGCGGTGCAAGCGTGCCCCACCACGCTCTTCGAGCCGGCGACCAAGCCGACGATGTACTTCATCGGCGTGACGACCGGCAAGTCGTCGATCATGAAGGTGTTTCCAAAATGGGCCGAATATTTGAAATTCGGTCACGTGCAGATCAGGGGAATCGACTGCAAGTTGCACGACGATCGGCGGACTTACCGTCGCGTCGTGGAATTCATCAAGCGCGATCCGCTGAGCCGGGGAGCGCTGGTGACAACCCATAAGCTGGACCTGCTCAACGCCGCCGCGGATTTATTCGACGACCTGGACCCCTACGCCAAATTGCTCGGCGAGGTCAGCGGCATCGCCAAGCGCGGCGAAAAGCTGGTGGGATATGCCAAGGACCCGCAAACCAGCGGGCTGGCGCTCCAGGCCATTCTGCCGGCTCGATATTGGGAACACACGGGCGCGGAATTATTGCTCCTCGGGGCCGGGGGATCGGCCATCGCGCTGACCTTGTATCTAATGCAGCCAGAGCACGGCAAAAATCGGCCCGCCAAAATTGTCGTCAGCGCTCGCAACGCTGCCCGGCTGAAGGAGTTCGACGTGCTTTGTGGCAAGCTGGGAAATGGGGTCCCGATGGCATTCCATCACGCGCCGTTGCCGCAAGACAGCGATGCGGTGGTCGGGGCGCTAAAGCCCTGCTCGATGGTGATTAATGCCACCGGCCTGGGCAAGGATGCGCCGGGTTCGCCGATTACTTCGGCGGCGAATTTTCCCCTGAACGGGATTGCCTGGGACTTCAATTATCGCGGGGACCTGCTGTTTCTGGATCAGGCGCGGGCGCAGGCGAAACAGCGGCAACTGCGCATCGAGGACGGATGGGTTTATTTCCTTCACGGCTGGCAGCGCGTGATCGCGGAAGTGTTCCAGGCAAATATCCCCACCAGCGGGCCGGTGTTCGATGAGATGTCCGCGCTGGCGGCGGCGGCGCGGTGAGAATGGAGAACTGTATGACTGTAGCGGCAACGGAAAACGTCGGCGGGCTGATGAGGCCGTGGGCAGTGGACATTGATCTGATCGCCGGGACCATGGCCCAGCCGGACCGGGTGTTGGTGCGTCGGGCATCGGACATGCGCGGCTATTATCGCGACCCGGCCGCATTGGAGAAAATCGTTTCCGATGGCGACCCCGTCCACTACGAGGTCTTCGAGAAGGTTATCCCGGAGGAGCAGGGCCAGCTGCTGCTGTGCATCAGCAAGCTCTATCCCGGCGTCGTGGGGGACGAATTCTTCATGACCAAGGGGCATTACCACGCGGTCCCGGCGACGGCGGAAGTGTATCTCTGCATCCAAGGCGAGGGCTACATGATGATGAAAACCAAGGATGGACAGTGTGCCACGCAAGCGATGCGACGGCATCGAATGGTGTACGTGCCGCCCTGCTGGGCGCACCGTTCGATCAACACCGGCAACGTCCCGCTGATTAGCTTCTGCGTATATCCCGGCAACGCCGGGCACAACTATGGGGACATCGCCAGCCAGGGCTTTCCCAAGCGCGCGCTCAAACGCGGCGGCCGCTCCGTCATCGAATAAATGAAGGTGCATTCGATGAACACCGACATCGCAAGCGACGGCTTTATCCAAACCTCCCGCGGCAAGGCTTTCTGCACCGCCTGGAATGCCCTGGACATCCCCTGGCATGAGCGCTTCGATCAGCCGTCGTTTACGGTCGAAATCTGGGCGATACCCAAGCTGGCAAAGGAATGGCTGATCACCTGCGTTTATCCGCGGGGGAGCGCCCACGCGGAATCGGGTTGGGGTTTGGTGGTCGGCAGCCAGGGAGAACTGGCGGCGATGATCGCCGGCAAACAGACGCGCTGGGTCTGGAATCAACCTCCCATTCCCATCATCGACGGGCAATGGCATCACCTGGCCATGACTTTCGACGGACAAGAGTTGGTGTTGTACGTCGATGGAAAACGATCCGCGCAAGATGAAACCTTGGCCGACCTTCCGATGGACATGCCTCGTGAACCGGGGCTTCAAATCGGCTCGGAGACCACGATTGACTGCGCGGCGTTGGTTCAGGAAGTGAGATTATCCCGCGGTCTGCGGGTCCCGCCGGCAACGGAAGATCGGATGCGCCCGGATGAACAAACGCTCGCGCTCTGGCGCTTGGATGACGACGGCGTGCCGGACGTCACAGGCCGCTGTCCCTCGGGCGTCATCAAAACCTTCGCCCGGGAGAGCCTGGACGAACTCGAGCGGCGGGAATATCGCGCCGGACCGGCGCCGCTCGATCTGCCGGTTCAGATCGTGGAGCCGCGGATTGGCGATGCGGTGCATGTCCAGGGCCCTTCGGTTCTTTCCCTCGACGGCCAATGGCAGATGGCCGAGGCCGGGGAAGAGGCATCGCGCCTCGGCGAACCCTGGCTGGAAGCGATCGCCGCCCGGGTTCCCGGCAGCGTGCATGCCGCGCTTGAGGCAGCCGGCAAAATTCCCGATCCCAAATTCGGCCTCAACGATGCGATTGCCCGCGAGAACAGTTTCAAGACCTGGTGGTTCCGCAAGTCCTTCCCACGCCCGGCGGGAAGTGGGCATCGGCTGGTGTTCGATGGCGTCGCCATCCACTGCACGGTCTGGCTCAACGGTGTCAAGTTGGGCGAACACGAAGGCATGTTCGGCGGACCGGCTTTCGACGTGTCGAGCCTGCTGCGCGAAGAGAACGATCTGATCGTCAAGCTCGACCCCGCTCCCCAAGGCCCGCCCTGGTTTGCCCCGACGGCCAACACCGGGTGGAAGAAGACGGTCGTATTCAACAATGTCTACGGCTGGCACTACTGTCACATTCCCGCATTGGGGATCTGGAGAAGCGTCCGCGTTGAGGCCGCCCCGGCCGTGAAATTACGCAATCCATTTGTCGTCACGCACGATGCCCTGGCCGGTGACATCAGCCTGCGGATCGACGTCGAAGGCCCGCGTTCGGGCTGGCGGGGATCGCTCCTGGCCACCATTGGCCCCGAGAATTTCGAGGGAATCCCGGTGCATTTTTCCCTGCCCGTCTCGGCCGAAGGCGCGCGGCGGGCGGTGCATCTGCGCCTGCGCCTCCCCGACGCCCGCGCGTGGTGGCCCCATGGATTGGGAACCCCAAACCTTTATCGGCTGAAGCTGTCGCTGCGCCCCGAGCGAGGACAGGGAGATTTTTGTTCCACCACCTTCGGATTGCGAACTCTGGCGATGGCCCCGTTTCCGGGCGGCCGGCGGCGAAGCCTGTACAACTGGACCTTCGTCATCAACGGCCGACCGACGTTTCTCAAAGGCACGGGATGGTGCACGATGGACTCCTCGATGGACTTCCGCCCGCAGCGGTACGAGCGATTCCTCAAGTTGGCGCGGGAGCAAAACTGCCAGATGGTCCGCGCATGGGGCAGCGGAATGCCCGAAACCGACGAATTCTACGATTGCTGCGACCGGCTGGGGATCACCGTGCTGCAGGAATGGCCCACCGCCTGGAACAGCCACGAGGCGCAACCTTACGATGCGCTGGAAGAGACGGTCCGGCTGAATACCTTGCGCCTGCGGAATCATCCGTCGCTGCTGATGTGGGGCGGCGGGAATGAATCGAGCAATCCGTCCGGAAAGACGATCGACATGATGGGTCGCTACGCCATCGAGTTGGATGGCACGCGACCGTTTCATCGTGGCGAGCCCTGGGGCGGCAGCGATCACAACTACGCCTGCTGGTGGGGCAAGGCCCACTTGGACCACAACCTGAAAATGACCAGCCGGTTCTTCGGGGAATTCGGCATCGCTTCCATGCCGGTCCACGAATCCGTTCAACGCTATTTGCCAATCGATCAGAGGGCCGTCTGGCCGCCGGATGAGAACGGGGTTTTTGCCCACCA
The DNA here is from genome assembly GCA_050010915.1 of Tepidisphaeraceae bacterium. Classification (GTDB taxonomy): domain Bacteria; phylum Planctomycetota; class Phycisphaerae; order Tepidisphaerales; family Tepidisphaeraceae; genus PALSA-1353. Next base: position 46,137 of record JBEKKC010000009.1, read on the forward strand.
TACTCCGGTGTTCAACACGATGCAGGACATGGATCGCCTGCGGCAATACGCCGGTTACTTTTCAGCCGGTGGATCGATGCAACGCTTCATCGTCGCCTCGCAGATCGCCCAGGCCGTGGCCGTTCGCCACACGCTGGAGCGGGCGCGGACCCGTTGGCCCCAGTGCACCGGGGCGTTGATGTATAAGCTCAACGACAACTATCCGGGGGCCAGTTGGTCCACGGCGGACTGGTACGGCGCCGCCAAGATCGGACACTGGTTTGTCCAGGACGCCTTCGCGCCGCTGCACGCCTGCCTGCTGTTCGACAGCGTGAACAACCAGGCAAAGGCTCTTCAGCTTCCGGTGTTTCTGCTGGACGATGCCGACGCGCTGGCCGACACAAAATGGCGGGTGATGGTACGGGCTTACGATGGGCAATTACGATTGATCCAGGATCGCCATTTCGACGGCAGCGGCTCGATCCAGGGGCTTCGCCACCTGGGCGATTTTTCCCTGACCGAACGTCAAACCGACACGGCGCCGCTGTTCATCGTGGCGGAGGTGCATCGCGGCGGCCAACCGGCGGATCGCACGTTCTATTTTGTAAACTATGAGGCGAGGAAGGACGCCCTGTTTCAGGTGCCGACGACCACGCTGTCTTTGAAGGTCGGCTCGGACGAGGCGGTGATTCGGAACACCGGACAGCGGCCGGCGGTGGGCGCCGCGGTGCTCCGGCCAGGACACCTGGCCAGCTTCAGCGCCGGCGATAACTATTTCTGGCTTGATCCCGGCGAATCCAACGCCATTCGCGTGAGCGACACGGACGGCCTCGCCGTGGATGCGTGGAATTTGGATGGAAGGACCTGGTAATGGACGGGCGCTTCCAGGTCAGGCAGATCAAGGCGCAGCATGGCGGCGTGCGCGCGCTGTGGGAGGCGGAGTTAAAACCCGGCTCGGTGGCACTGGCGTGGCTCGGACAGGCGGGTTTCGCGCTGCGGTTCGACGCGCTGCGATTGCTGGTCGATCCCTACCTGTCGGATTCCCTCGCCCGGAAGTATCGAGGGACCCGGTACGACCACGCACGGCTTATGCCGGCGCCGATTCGGCCCGACGAGATCACGGAATTGGATTTTGTGTTGTGCAGCCATCGGCATTCCGATCACATGGACCCGGGATCGCTTCCCGCATTGGCGGCGAACAATCCGCGATGCCGGTTCATCGCCCCTGCGGCCGAGCGGGCCGAGGCGACGGCGGCGGGGATTCCACCCGACCGCGCCGAATGGGTCAATGCCTCCCAGACCGTGGCGCTGGCAAGCGATGCCGCCCTCCACCTGACGCCAGCGGCGCACGAAGAATTCAAAATCAACGAGCGTGGCGAGCACCATTTCCTGGGGTTCATCCTCCGCCTCGGAAAGATCGTGCTCTACCACTCCGGCGACACCGTCCCGTTCGCCGGCCAGGTGGACGCGGTGCGAAATCACTCGACCGCCGTCGCTTTGTTGCCCGTCAATGGACGCGACGAAATTCGAAAATCGCACGGCGTGCCGGGGAACATGACGTTTGAAGAGGCCCTGGCGTTGTGCCTTGCCGCCGGGGTGAAATGGTTCATTCCGCACCACTTTGGAATGTTCGACTTCAATACCGTTGATCGCCGGGAACTGGAAAAGAAGGCGGCGGCATCGCAAAAGGTCCGCTGCCTGGTGCCGTGCGCCGGCGATTGGTACGTCATCGAAGCGTGAGAATTTCGCGAGGTCAACGCGATGAACAAGGTTGGAATTTACTATGCGTTCTGGACACACGATTGGGACGCCGACTTCGCGCCGTTTGTCGCCAAGGTGAAGGGTTTGGGATTTGACGTGTTGGAAGTGAATGCCGGGACCGTGGCCAACATGAGCGACGCCGAGCGGGATCGGCTCCGCGGCGCGGCCGATAAGCACGGGATCGAGCTGATATATTGCATCGGCTTGCCGCGGCAATATGACGTGGCATCGGCGGATGCGGACGTGCGCAGCAGCGGCGTGCAGTTCCTGCAAAAAATTGCCCGGGCGATTGCGTACATGGGGCACAAGCAACTCGGCGGGATCATTTACGGCTCCTGGCCCGGAAAATTGCCCGAAGGCCAAGACCGGCGGTCCGGTGTGGACCGTAGCGTGGCGAGCATACGGGAGGCGATCAAAACCGCTGAGGACTGCAACGTCTATTTCAACGTCGAAGTGGTCAATCGGTTCGAGCAGTACATCATCAACACCGCGGCCGAAGCGCTGGATTACGTCCGGCGCGTGGGAAGCGAGCAATGCCGCATATTGCTGGATACCTTCCACATGAACATTGAGGAGGACGACATCGGTCAGGCGATCGTGGCCGCTGGCAAGCACCTGGGACATTTCCATATTGGGGAGACGAACCGTCGGGCGCCGGGCCGAGGGCGAATGCCCTGGGACGAGATCTTCGCCGCCCTGCATCGCGCGGAGTATCGAGGCGCGATCAGCATGGAGCCGTTCCTGATGCCCGGCGGGCAGGTGGGGCGCGACATCAGCGTCTTCCGCGATCTTCGCGACGGCCTGGACCTGGATGCGGAAGCTCGCCGCGCTCAGGAATTCGTGCGCGCGAAATTGCATTCTGCCGCGAGGAAAGTATGAGAAAACGCAAGGTCGGCGTTCTGACGTTTTCCGATGGACGGCAATATATTCGTGAGAGCCTGCTGCCTCTGAACCGCCGCTATCAGGACCGGCTGGTCAATGCGCTGCGGGCCGCCGGCGACGTGGAAGTTGTCGCCGGCGAGGAAATCATCTGGAACAGCCGGCTCGCCGCCCGCGAGGGACGGCGATTGGCCGGCGCCGGTTGCGATCTGACCATCTGCAATTATGCCATCTGGTGTTACCCGCATCTGACGGCCATGGCGACGGCGTTCGCGCCCGGGCCGTACCTGACGTTCTGCAACCTGCATCCGTCCGAGCCGGGCATGGTCGGGATGCTGGCCGCTTCGGGCGCGCTCGATCAACTCGGCCGGCCCCACCACCGCGTCTGGGGAAAAATCGACGACCCGCCCGTGCTTGCCAAGGTGCTCCAGTACGTCAACGCGGCCGCGGCCATCAGCCACCTCAAGGGCCAGACCTATGGCCTGTTCGGCGGCCGACCGCTGGGAATGTACACCGCCGTGTCGAACCTCGACCAATGGCAGAAGATGTTCGGCCTGGACGTGGAACACGTCGAGCAGGAGGACGTGGTTCGATACAGCCACCAGGTGGACGCGGCGAAGGTGGACCGGGCCCTGGCCTGGCTCGAGAAACACGTCGGACAGATCCAGTACGACGGCCACGCGCTCACTCCCGAAAAGCTCAAGCTGCAAATTCGATCCTATTACGCCTACCGCGGAATCATCGACGAGCGCGGATTGGATTTTGTCGGGACCAAGGCGCACGGCGATCTGACGGATACTTTTGTGACGCTCGATGTCGCCGAGGCGTTCCTGAACGATCCCTATGACTGGGATGGTCCGCATGAGCCGATCGTCGCCGCAACCGAGGCCGACATGGACGGCGCCTTGACGATGCAGATTTTCAAGCATCTGACAGGCCAACCCGTGTTGTTCGCCGATGTCCGGCACTACGATCGCGACGACAACGTCTGGTACTTCAGCAATTCCGGAACCCACGCGACGTATTTTGCCGGAAGATCGACGGACCCGGCCGTGAATTTGAAGCACGTGACGTTCTATCCCGAGGTGTCCTATTATCCGGCCGGCGGAGCGTCGGTGCATCATTTCGCCGCTCCGGGAGAAGTGACCCTGGCGCGATTGGCGCGCAAGGACGGGCAATACTGGCTGGCGATCGTACCGGCCGAATTTGTGGCGTTCCCGCGGGAAATCGCGCTGGCCAAGGGCGCGGCGACCACGCCGCAGTGGCCGATCGCCTTCGCGCGGCTGCGCGTGCCCCCGGAGGCTTTCCTCCAGAGCTTTCCCTGCAACCACATTCACGGGGTCTACGGAAACCTTGTCGACGAGCTGACGCACATCGCGCGGATTCTGGGAATTCCCGTCAAGGTCTATTCGTGAACGAACAGGAAATGCCTCAGGTCGCGTGGATCGGAGACAGATTCGTCGAAGGTGAAATTACCGGCATCATCACCGTGTTCCACGGACTTGGCATGTCCGGCCTCAAGGGCGGGCCCACTTCCGGGCCGATCCCGCCATCCCGCAAACTTCCACAAAGGGAAGTCCCGCGAACTTTTCGGATATAGAATATCCCCGTCATGATCGATGCCATCCCCGCCATGGCCTGGTCCGCCCTGCCCGACGGCTCGGTGGATTTCGTCAACCAACGCTGGCGGGACTACGCCGGCCTCTCGCTCCAAGAGGCCCGCGGCCGGGGATGGCAAGCCGCCGTCCACCCCGACGATTCAGCCAGATTGATCCACAAATGGCGGGAAATCCTCCTCTCCAAAGCCCCCGGCGAGATCGAAGCTCGCCTCAAACGATTCGACGGCCAATACCGCTGGTTCCTGATCCGTGCCGAGCCGGCGCTAACGCCCGGCGGCGAGGTCCTCAAATGGTATGGGGCCAATACCGACATCGAAGACCGCAAGCGCGCCGAATCCCTTCTGTCAGCCGAGAAGCGAACCCTCGAACTGATCGCCGGCGGCGCCAGCCTCGCCGATATCCTGGACAATCTCTGCCGCACGATCGACGCCGAATCCCCCCAGGTCATTTCGACCGTCCTGCTGATGGACCCCGACGGCCGCCGCCTTTGGCCCGCGTCCGGGCCGCGCGTGCCACGGGGCTGGAGCAAAATCATCACCCCGCTCGAAATCGGCCCCGGCGTCGGTTCCTGCGGCACCGCCGCCTTCACCAAAAAACGCGTCGTCGTCGCCGATATCGAGCACGATCCATTGTGGGCCGAAATGCCCTATTATCGCGACCTCGCCCTGCAACACGGCCTGCGCGCCAGTTGGTCCGAGCCGCTGCTCTCCAAAAATCAGGAGGTGCTCGGCACGTTCGCCATGTACTACTCCGAGCCCCGAACCCCCGGCGATGGCGATCTGCAATTGATCGAAGGCGCCGGCCACGTCGCCGTCATCGCAATCGAGGGCGAGCGATCGCAAACCGCCCTGACCAAAGCCTTCGAGGAAATCAAACAATCGAAGTTCCAACTCGACACGATCATCAATGCCATCCCGCAACTGATCGTTGTCCTGGCGCCAGATGGAAACACCTTGTACGCCAATCAAACGGTGCTGGAATACACCGGCTTCTCCCCGGACGATATCAGCGCCGATGAATTCCGCGCCAGGGTTTTCCATCCGGAGGACGTGGAACGCCTGAGCCGGCAGCGCCAAAATGCGATTGCCGCCGGCGTTCCCTTCCAACTCGAGCAGCGCGCCCGCCGCAAGGACGGTCAATACCGCTGGTGTCTCATTCACTACAATCCCCTGCGCGATGAGGCGGGAAACGTTCTTCGCTGGTACGCGACCGGAATCGACATTCACGACCGCAAGCAGGCCGAGGAACGAATCGAACGCGAAAACCTGGCTCTTCGCGAAGAGATCGATCTCTCCTCCATGTTCGAGGAAATCGTCGGTTCGTCGCAGCCGCTCCGCCGCGTACTCTGGCAAGTCGCCAAGGTCGCCCCGGCCGATTCCACGGTCCTGATCCAGGGCGAAACCGGAACCGGCAAGGAACTCATCGCCCGCGCCATCCACAAACGCTCCAGCCGCGCGGCCCGCGCGTTCGTCCGCGTGAACTGCGCCGGCATCCCCCCGTCGCTCATGGCCTCCGAACTCTTCGGCCACGAAAAAGGCGCCTTCACCGGAGCACTCCAGCGCCGCCTGGGACGTTTCGAGCTTGCCGACGGCGGCACGATCTTCCTCGACGAGATCGGCGAGCTCTCCGCCAAAACGCAGGCGTCGCTCCTCCGCGTCCTGCAGGAGCGAGAATTCGAGCGTGTCGGAAGCAGTGAACCGATCCGGGTTGACGTGCGAGTCCTCGCCGCCACCAATCGCGATCTGAAGTCCGCCGTCGCCGCCGGAACCTTCCGCCAGGATCTTTTCTATCGCCTGAACGTGTTTCCCGTCCGCATGCCGTCGCTCCGTGAGCGCGTGGACGATATTCCCCTGCTCGTGGAGTACCTCATCGATCGATACGCCAAGAAATCGGGCAAGAAAATCCGCCATGTTGAGCAAAAAACGATGGAGTTGTTCAAAGCCTACAACTGGCCCGGGAACATCCGCGAGTTGCAGAACGTCGTGGAACGCGCCGTCATCCTCTGCGACGGCGATACGTTCAGCATCGAGGAAACGTGGCTGAAGTCCGAATCCGCCCAGTCTCCGGCGCCCACCGTGACGTTCGTCGCCACGATCGCCGAGCGCGAACGCGAAATGATCGAAGCCGCGCTGGCCGAATGCCGCGGCCGAATCGCCGGCGCCGCCGCAAAACTCGGAATGCCGCGGCAAACTCTCGAATCCAAAATCTCCAGCCTACACATCGACAAGCATCGATTTGCGTCGCGCTAATTTCGGGGAGCCTCGCATTGCCGGTTTCTCGGCACATGCCGAAAAATCGGCATCGAAGTCGTCGCCGAAATCGTCTTCCCATCAAAATCCATCACTGGCCCCGATCTTGCATTCGCACCGCCTCTGATACGACGCACCTGATTGTTGTTCAACCGCCGAAAGGACCCCATGGCCACCGAAAAGAAAATCGCGTTCATCACGGGCGGAAACCGCGGCATCGGACTTCAAACCGCGCGCGACCTCGGAAAACTGGGCATCTTCGTCGTCATCGGCTCGCGCGACGCCAAGAAAGGCGAATCCGCCGTCAGCGTGCTCCGCTCCGAAGGAATCACCGTCGAAAGCCTCCGCTGCGACGTGACCAATCCGCAGGACCATCAGGCCGCCCACGAATATTTTCACAGGAAGTTCGGCAAGCTCGATATCCTGATCAATAACGCGGGAACAATGATTGGGCAAAGTGCCGACAAGCCCGGTTCGGTCGTCAATCACACGAGCACGATTTCGCCCCAGATTCTGCGGCAAACCTTCGACGCGAATTTCTTCGCGCCCGTCGCCCTCACCCAAACCCTTTTGCCTCTCATCCGAAAGTCGCCAGCGGGAAGAATTGTCAACCTCTCGAGCATTCTCGGCTCTCTAACGCTTCACTCCCAGCCCGGCTCGCCGATCTACAACGCCAAGGTATTTGCGTATGAAGCCTCCAAGACGGCGTTGAACGCCTTCACCGTGCACCTGGCCCACGAGCTTCGCGATACGCCTATCAAGGTCAACTCCGCGCATCCCGGCTGGGTGAAGACCGATATGGGCGGCTCCAACGCACCGATGGACATCGCCGACGGCAGCAGAACCAGCGTCCAACTCGCCACCCTGCCGGCGGACGGTCCCACCGGCGGCTTTTTCCATCTCGGTGAACCACTCCCCTGGTAATCACAATCGCCATGGAACTTTTCAAAAGAGGAGTAACCCATGCCTTACGTCACGGTCGGTAAAGAAAATTCAGCGAACATCGAAATATATTACAAGGATTGGGGCTCCGGACAGCCGGTGGTTTTCAGCCACGGCTGGCCGCTGAACGCCGACGCCTTCGAAGACCAGATGTTCTTTCTCGCATCCCGTGGATACCGCTGCATTGCCCACGATCGCCGCGGCCACGGCCGATCGAGCCAACCCTGGACCGGCAACGATATGGATACCTACGCGGACGATCTCGCCGTCCTCGTCGAAAAGCTCGACCTTAAAAGCGCGATCCACGTCGGCCATTCCACCGGCGGAGGCGAGGTCGCCCGTTACATCGGCCGCCACGGAACCACGCGCGTCGCCAAGGCCGTCCTCATCGGCGCCGTTCCACCGCTGATGCTGAAGACCCCGGCCAACCCCGGCGGCCTGCCGATCGACGTCTTCAACCAGAACCGCTCGGCCGTCGCCTCCGATCGCTCCCAATTCTGGAGAGACCTGAGCATGCCCTTCTACGGCTACAACCGTCCCGGAGGCAGAATCTCCGAAGGCATACGAGAATCCTTCTGGCTTCAAGGCATGATGGCCAGCTTCCCCGCCTCCTATTTCTGCATCAAGGCCTTTTCCGAAACCGATCTCACCAACGACCTCAAAAAAATCAACGTCCCCACGCTCATTCTACACGGCGACGACGATCAGATCGTAACCATCGGCGCTTCCGCCATGCTCTCCTCCAAGATCGTC
>JBEKKC010000010.1:0-51382 GCA_050010915.1 Tepidisphaeraceae bacterium
TCCACCACCACCGCCACCTGTTTGCCCGACTCCGCCGCGTGAATCAGCGACAACAAAAACGGCGAATCCGGCGTCGTGCGATAGAGCGTCATCTTGATCGCCAGCACCTTCGGGTCCATCACCGCGGCGGCGATGAACTTCTCCACGCTCTCGGCAAATCCCTCGTAGGGATGATGCACCAGCACGTCTCCGTCGCGGATGACCTGGAAAACGTCCGCATCCTCCCCGCTGAATCGCGCCGGCGTCACCGGGACCCACGGCTTGTATTTCCAGTCCGGAAAATCCAGGTTCGCCAGCGCCGCCAGGTCCGTCATGTCCACCGGGCCGCGCGTCGGGAAAATGTCGTGCGCGTCCACCTCCACGCCGTTGATGATGAACTGCCGCATCGCCGACGACATGGATTGCGCCAATTCCAGCCGCACCGCTCGCGCCATCCGCCGCGCCCGCAACTCCTGCTCCACAAGCTGAAGCAGATCGTCCGCGTCCTCCGCGTCCATCTCGATGTCCGCGTTTCGCGTGATCCGGAACGGGGAGTATTCCAGCACGTTCATTCCGGGAAACAGAAGCGGCAGGTTGCCCCCGATCACCTGCTCCAGGGGAACAAAATGAAACTTCGACGTCAGCGGCACCCAGCGCGACAGGTTTTCCGGGACCTTGATCCGCACGAACAGTTTTTCCTTCCGCGCGGGAGGCTCCAGGATCACTCCGATCGAATTGCTCAGGTTCGAGATGAACGGAAACGGATGCGCCGGGTCCACCGCCAGCGGCGTCAGGATCGGGAAAACGTTCTTGCTGAAGAACTGATCCGCCGCCGACCGGTCCGACGCATCCAGCGCATCGTAGTCCCGGACAAAAATGCCGCGCTCTTCCAGCGCCGGCTTCAGGTCGTCCAGCCAGCAGGCCACGTGCGTTTCGAGCATCGGCCGCAGATGCGCGTGAATGGCCTCGAGCTGCTCGGGGGGCGTCAGCCCGTCGATCGACCGCTCGGTCACCCGGGCAAGCTGTTGCCGCTGCAACCCCCCTACCCGTTTCATGAAGAATTCGTCCAAGTTCGACGAAAAAATCGCCAGAAACCGCACCCGCTCCAGCAGCGGAACCCGCTTGTCCAGCGCCAGTTCCAACACCCGATGGTTGAAATCCAGCCAGCTCACCTCGCGATTGAGGAACTTGGCGCTTCCCGTCGGCTGCGGCGAACTTGCCGTTACTCCGGCGGGCACAGATTGTCCGGTCGATGATTGAAGCATGGCTGTCCCACTATCCCAAAGACTCGGCAAACCGCCGGGGCGGGTTCACAAAACTTGACGCAACCAGCGAAAACGGATCATCCAAGCCGCGCACGCGCGGCCCGCATGATCCGCGTTGAACTGTGGCCTCGTATGCCGTTACCGCTTGCGACGGTCGCGACGCGCCTTGCGCTTCTTGCTGCCGATCTTTCGTCGGCGTCGTGGCTTGGCCATTCGTGTACTCCTTTGCTATGGCTAAGCAACAAAATAGCCGTTCGCCCCGGCCGCGTCCAGCCAGGCGGCTCGGCTATTGCCGCGAGGAATCCAACCCGGCGCCCGGCCGCGTGCTCGGCGCCGGTCCCGGGTCGATCAGCGGCGCCAGCACCGCTTTGGCGAACGGCCGCGACATCGCCCCGATGTGATCCCCAAAGTCGAAGTATCTCGCCCACTCCTTTCGATATTGGAACTGAACCAGCTTCTGATACGTCAGCGGATCGGCGCTCGGCGGTTGAACGAACCCGGCGAAGCCCGCGGCGGGGCTCCGCACCCCGTCCATCGTCCCGAAAAGTTTTGTGCCGGAATACAGCACCACCACGTCCAGCGTGCTGCAAAAGACGAACGTCTTGCCCTCGACGTGCCGCAACGCGGCGGTCAGATCATATCCCGGCGAAAGCGCCGGCGCGATCAGCAATACCGTCTGCACCTTCACGGGCTCCGGCAATTTCTCCAACGCCCACACCGCCAGCGCGCAACCGCCGCTGTGAGCCGTGAGATAAATCGGCGAATCCGGATCGGCCGCGGCGTGAGCGGCGATCAAGTCGGCGATCTTCTTCGCTTCCCGATGGTTCCGCGCGTATCCCTGCAACGCGTCGATTCCCGGATCGTGCTCCGTCCAGTCATAGATGACGAAATTGGCCTGAACCCCCCCGTCGCGCAGCCCCGCAAGCATCCGGCGATCGCTCCACCTCGGTCCGCCAATGCCGGGCAAATGCAACAGCAAGGGACCCTTGGCCGTGATCCGCGCCCGCAGAATTTCCTCCGGCGCCGGCCGAGTCGCCGCCCCGCCGTATGCCAGCGCGGCGAGCCCCAGCGACATGAACACCAAAAACAAGAATCGGAATCGCAACATCGCGTTTATCTTACTAACCATGCCGGATTTGCTATACTGCCCGCCAAGGCGAACCATGTCCATCATCAGCACCACGAAGATGACCTCCGCCCAGTTCCTGGAATTGGGCGAAGACCCAGTCGGGGTCCGGCTTGAATTGGTCAACGGGGAGGTGGCAGTGAGTCCCAGCGCTACACCGAATCATTCGTATACGGAAAAGATCTTGGGGGCCATTCTGGTTACCCACGTCCGAACCAAGAAGCTCGGCCGGCTTTACGGCGACGTGGATACCATCTTCGGCCGTCACGATGTTCGCCGGCCGGACCTGATCTTTTTTTCGAAGCATCGCCTCGATCTTGTCGGCGAAAAGGCCATGGAAGGTCCGCCGGATTTATGCGTGGAAATCGTCAGCCCCGGCAGCCGGCTGATCGACCGACGCGACAAATTCAAACAGTACGCCAAGGGAAAGGTGGCTTATTACTGGATCGTCGATCCCGAGGATCATACTGCCGAGGCGTTCAAGCTCACGCGCCGCGGATTCACCGCCGCGGGAAGAGGCAAAGACAACGACGTCGTCAGTTTCCCGCCTTTTCCCGATCTGCGAATATCCCTCGGCGAATTATGGCAACCCCGCCGCAAGTAGCGTTTCACCTCTTCATGTTCGAGCTGTGACCCGGGAATATGTTGGCCTTGGGATCCAGATAGTGCTTCGCGAAGTTGACGGCGATGCAGACCTCGCCGAACCCCGTGGCGATCAACTTGAGCTTTCCCGGAAACGTCGCGATGTCCCCCGCCGCGAAAACGCCCGGGACGTTCGTCTGCATCATCGCGTCCACCTTGATCGATCCGCCTTCGATTTCCAGCCCCCAGTCCTTGATCGGCCCCAGCGAATTGTTGAACCCGATGTTGACCAGCAGCGCGTCGATCTTCAGCGTCTGCTCCGCGTTGCTCCGATTGTCATATATGGTGGCTTCCTCGATCGTCTCCCGGCCCGCCAGGTTTTTCAGCTCGAAGCACGTCATGATCCGGGTGGGCCCGCCGCGCATCCTTTGCACGTTCTCCTCGTGGGCGCGGAACTGGTCCCGCCGATGGATGAGCGTCACGGATGCGGCGATGGGCGAGAGCATGTTCGCCCAATCCACCGCGCTGTCCCCCCCGCCGACGATCAGGATCCGCTTGCCCCGCATCGTCTGCAATTCCTTGACGAAATATCGCAACCCGCGCCCCTCAAACCGCTGGGCCTCGGGCAGCGCCAGCGTCTTGGGCTCGAAGGCGCCCACGCCCGCCGCGACGATCACCGCCCGCGCGCGATGCGCCGTCGCCTGCGTGTGTATACAAAATATGCCCGACTCCCCTTCCCGGCTCAGCATCTCCACGCGATCGCCGAGGCAAACGATCGGCTTATATTGCCCGGCCTGTTCCGCCAGGTTGCTGGCCAAATCCTTGGCCAGAATCCGCGGAAATCCAGGCACGTCGTAAATGTATTTCTCGGGATAGAGCGTGGTGAGCTGCCCGCCAAGAATTTCCAGGGAGTCGACGATCTTGACCGACATTCCCCGCAGCCCGGCATAGAAGGCTCCGAATAGCCCCACCGGTCCCGCGCCCACGATCGCCACGTCCACCACCGAACCGTCGCCCGCAGTCTCAGCCATGGCGGGATTCTAAGCGTTTGGCCCCCCGCGTCCAACCCAGCGTGATTTTATGATGATATAACATATATTGAAAACATTGTTCCACATGGAACAACAATTCGTGTTGACGACGGGAAGCTGCCTGCGGGCCATCGGAAACCGCATTCACATGGAAGCTGCTCGTCATGCCCACACGCACAAGTGACAAATGACGAATGACCAATGACTCCGCATGGCCGGCAAATTGGTGGTCGTACGAAGGCCAAGCGCTGGACCGACCGTCATTCCGCCTTCGCGCCCAGTTTCTGAAGAATCTCATCAAACTGGTCTAGGCTGCTGTAGTGCAATATCAGGCGGCCGCGGCCCTTCGAGCCTGATCGAACCTGAACGCGCATGCCGAGTTGCCTAGCCAATGATTTCTCCAAATCCATCAGGTGGGGGGTGAGAGCCGGTGGCTTGCGAACTGGCGAGCCGTTCGAGCCGTCCTGGAGCATTCGCTCGAGGTTCCTCACGGATAGGCCCTGGGTGGTGACGGTCTCCGCCAGACGCTGCTGCTCCAGGATATCGCTAATGCCGGCGAGGAGCTTGGCGTGTCCGAGGCTCAGCCGGCCGTCCCGGACCATGTCGCGAACCGGCTCAGCCAAATCCAAAAGCCGGAGATAGTTTGCGATTCCGCTGCGGTCTTCGCCCATTCGGGCGGCAAGTTCCGCCTGCGTTAGCCCAAGTTGATCCATCAGCGCCCTGTATCCCTGGGCCCGCTCGATGGGGTTCAGGTCTTCCCGTTGGATGTTTTCCACCAGGGCCATCTGCGCCTGCGTATAGCTGTCCACCTCGCGGACGATCGCGGGAACCTCGGTCAGCCCCGCCATTTTTGCCGCCTGCCAGCGTCTTTGGCCGGCGATCATCTCGAAACCGCTTTTGGTCCGCCGAACCACCAGTGGCTGAATGATCCCGGACGATTTCAGACTGGCCGCCAGCTCGGCGATTCCCGCCTCGTTGATTGTCTTGCGCGGCTGATGAGGATTGGGGCAAATCGCATCAATGGGAATGACCAGTGGCCCGCCCAAAGCCTGCCCGGATCCCACGGCCGCCATCCCGGGCGCTGGTGCCGGCACGGGTGCCGCAGCGGGGGGATGGCCGCCAACCTCAGCCTCCACCGGCAAGTGCGAAACGGAAATCAAACTGCTTAGCCCCCGACCCAGCCGCGGCTTGCTCTTGGTGGCTTGAGACATGACAAAGGACTCCTTTCCTTGGCTGAATTGTCAAACCTATTGTTCCACGTGGAACACGCAACGCTTATACACAGCGCCGGGGAAATCTACCATCCCGCACGCCAAACCGCAAAGCGCCGCCGTGCCCCAGGGCCAAAAAATCCGGCGGATAAGTTAGTATATACTAGTTTTGTCCGCCGGCCGGTGGGTGGGTGGGGGCGGCCTGTGCCGCCAAAGGAACTCACGCAAAGCAACCCGTGGGCTTTGGGGAGCGAAGGTGATCGGCTACCCTCCGGCCGGTAAGCCTGGAACGATTCGTCGCCGCCGCTATAATCCCGGCCCATGCCCTTTACGCTCAGCCAGGCCTCTAGCGAAATCTTGCCGCCGGAAATGGGCGGCGCCGGCGGGGAAAACCGTTGGACCTTGAACTTTGGACCCCAGCACCCGGCCACCCATACCACCCTGCGTCTGGTCCTGGAACTCGACGGTGAACGAATCCTCCGGGCAACCCCCCATATCGGCTACCTTCACAGCGGGTTCGAAAAGTGCGGCGAACATCTCAATTACAACCAGTACGTCACCATCGTGGACCGGATGGATTACTCCGCTCCCATCTACAACGAACTGGCCTGGCACGCGGCGACCGAAAAGCTCATGGGCATCGAACTCACCCCGCGATGCAAAGTCCTCCGCACCATCGCCGGCGAACTGGGAAGAATTCAATCCCACCTCCTGTGCATCGGCGCCGCCGGGCTGGACCTGGGCGCGTTCACCGCGTTCCTCTACGGATTCAATCAACGCGAGGCGATATACGACATCGTCGAATACATGTCCGGCCAGCGTTTCCACACCAGTTGGACGCGGGTAGGGGGGCTGAACATGGATTTGCCCGATGAAGAAACCTTCAAGCGGATGGTCAAGAAATTCATCAATCAGGACATGCCCCCCGCCGCCGACGACGTGGAGGCGCTGCTCAACAAAAACCGGATTTTCGTCGATCGCACCAAGGGCGTCGGCGTCATCAGCCGGGAGGAGGCCATCGCCTGGAGCCTTTCCGGCCCGCTGGCCCGCGCCAGCGGCGTTCGCCGCGACATCCGCAAGGACGAACCCTACCTTTGCTTCGCCGACAACTGGGACGGCCAAGGCGCCCCGGCCGTCGATTTCAAGGTTCCGGTGATGACCACCGGCGACGTTTATGCGCGATATCTGGTGCGATTGGAGGAATTAAAACAAAGCCTCGCCATCATTCGCCAGCTCATCGACAACATTCCCCCCGGCCCGGTGAACGTCAGCCCCGAAGGCAAGGAAGTCCTTCCTCCCAAGGACCAGATCTACAGCAGCATTGAAGGCCTCATTCAGCTTTTCGAGTTGACCATGACCAACCGCGGCTTCGAGGCCCCCAAGGGCGAGGTCTACGGCTGCATCGAAAGCGCCAACGGCGAGTTGGGATATTACATCGTATCCGCCGGCGAAAACGTCCCCTGGCGCGCCCGCACCCGCCCGCCGAGCTACATCAATTACCAGGTTTTCCCCAAGATGATCGAAGGCCACATGATCTCCGACGTCGTCGCGGTGCTGGGCAGCATCAACGTCATCGCGGCGGAACTGGATCGCTGATTGGGGCATTCCGGCGGCCCGACGCCGTAACGGGGGGTTGATTGCGGAATCCAAATTGCCGATAATGAGAAGCATGAAAACGACGATTGATATTCCAGACGAGATGCTGAAAAAGGCCCTGAAGTATTCCAAGGCGGGCACCAAGCGAGATGCTGTGATCACCGCCCTGGCGGAATATAATCAGCGTCACGGCCAGGCGGAATTGATTAAATACCTGGGGACTTTCAAAGATTTCATTACCCCCGAAGAGTTGCAGCGCAGCAGGACGGAACGAGAATCGAAGTGGAGAACCAATGGTTCTCGTTGATAGTTCGAGTTGGATAGCAGCCCTTCGGCAATCCGGAAGGGATGAGGTGCGCCGGCGCGTCGCATCGCTGCTGGCCGCCGGTCAGGCGGCATGGTGCGATCCTGTTCGGCTGGAATTGTGGAATGGCGCCCGAGGGGATCACGAAAGACGCATTTTGCGGGAGCAAGACGGCAAGCTGCCCAGATTGCCAATCGACGAGGCGGTTTGGGATTTGGCCGTGGAATTGGCGAAGCGATCCGGGGACGTGGGGTTGACTGTGCCGGCCGTCGATCTCATTATTGCCGCCTGCGCCCGTCGCCACGGCGTGGCCCTCGAACACGACGACCGGCATTTGGTTCGATTGATGGAACTGCAAGGGGTCTGACGCTCACTCCTATTGGGGTCCGCCCCTTGGACAATATTATGGCTTGGATCACCGAAAATCGCCGCACCGCAACGGAAGAACGCCGCGCTGAGCCGTATCTGACGGAGGAGATTAAACAAAAGCTCGCGGCCAAATATTTCCCGAGATATCCCAACAAGCGCGCCGTTCTTCTGCCGGCGCTGCACGAAATCCAGCATGCGTACAACTGGATTCCCGTTCAGGCGTTGGAGGAGCTGGCCGCATTTTTGGAAATGGCGCCCGCGGAAGTCCTGGATACGGCCACGTTTTACGAGGAATACTGGCTCAAGCCCAAGGGGCAATATCTGCTCCAGGTTTGCCGGTCGCTTTCCTGCGAGATCTGTCAGTCCCGCGAACTGACCGATCACCTGAAGAGAAAGTTGAAGCTCGAGGAAGGGGAAACGACGCCCGATGGCCGGTTCACGCTGGTCGAATTGGAATGCCTGGGCGCCTGCGGCACCGCTCCGGTTATGCTCATCAACGACGTGCTGCATGAAAATCTGACCGTTGAACGGGTGGACCAATTGATCGACCGGCTCCCCAAGAGCCCTCACGATTATCACGATCCGACCGTCACCTGGGAATCCGGGGACGGACATTGATTCTGACTTGCATCAACAGGACACAACCATGGACACGTTGGAGCAGCGCGTGGAGCGGCTGGAACGATCTTGTCGGCGTTGGCGTTTGGGGTTTTTGATTATGGTCATGGCGGCGGTGGGGGTGGCCGGGGCGCCCGCCGGGCCGGGTGGGCCGGCCGATGCGCAGTTTGGGCATCTAAGCGTCCAGAGCCTCACCATCCGAAGCCAGCCGAATGGCCCGTTTGTCTCGGCCTCCTGCGATAACGATCGGGCTTCGATCACGCTCTCGTCGCCCGCTGCGCCTTCGGTCATCGCCCTGGTCGCCCGGCGGGACTCCGCGGATATTTTCCTTTCTCGCAAGGGCGAAAAGGGCATCGCGAATGCGTCCATCAGCGCCGATCAGCAATCCGGCTTCCTGGACCTGCGAAACGCCGATGGGAAAGACAAGGAGCTTGAGCCGGAGTAATTTCGGCCGGCCAAAATGCCCGCGACCATGAAAACCCTTGGTCCGATAATCCTCATCGCCTTGATACTGGCGGCGGCGGGGTGGTGGATTTTCTGGACGTTTTTCGACACCTATCACCTGGCCACGGTTAAAGACGGCGTTCTTTATCGTGACGGCGTTCGCACCCTGCACGAGTTCAATCTCGCCGCCCGGAAGACGCACGTGAAAACCGTGGTGTCGCTGGTGGACGATCAGGAGATCACTCAACCGCCGTTCACGGACGAGCTTGCTTATTGCAAGGAGCATGGGATCGAGGTGGTGCGCTTGCCGGTGCCGCTCGGGGGCTGGCCGCGGGGCGAGCAGATCGCCCGGTTTCTCGCCATCGCCGACGATCCCGCTCGCCAGCCGGTGCTGGTCCATTGCGCCCAGGGCGTGCGCCGCACGGGCATGATGGTGGCGGCATACGAGCTTAGCGTCCTGAAACTCGACAAGGACCAGGCCGTCGCCGCCATCAAAGGCTTCGGACACAGCGATCGGACCATCGGCGATGTCAAGCGATTCATCGAGGTATATGATCCACAGACCCAGCAGATGACGGCCGATATGCCGCATTCGCAGGAGTAGTGATCCGCCATGCCGAGCAAGATCTCCCACACTCTCGCCCGCCCGATGCCCGCCAGCAACGATTGTCTGCCCCATGCGGCGATGATTCTCGGCTCGGTTCGAGGTTCGGGAACCCGGCCGACGCCGGGGATGGTTCATCGGCTTGTCATCGAGCCGCAACAACATAATTGGGTGCTCTATCGTCTCGACGAGGCCGGTGGATTCGTCGGCGACACCTGGCACGGAACCTTGCGGGACGCCATTGCCCAGGTGAAAAAGGAATTCGGCGTGACCTTGGAATGTGAATGAGTCCCGACAATCCGCAACATCCTCAAAAACTTCCCGGCAACGGCCTGCTCGGCTGGCTGGGGCGGCAGGTCGCATACGTGCGAAAGGCCCTCAGCACTGATGTCTCCACCTCCAAGACGATCTATCGCGATTGCAAGATCGAGGAGAAGCCGCTGCCGCAGGATCCAAAGATAAAGCTGCGAAGAACGGTCATCGATGAAGTCGTCGTTGACCGCGATCCTCCGGCTTCCCAGCAAAAGAAAACGCCATAATGCCGAAATCAACCCGGCTTCAGTTTCTATCGAGGGTCATTAAACGGGTCGTCAGCTAACGCGGATGGGATGTCCCTCGCCCCGTGGAGCACACGAATAATCTCCACAACGTCCGCCTCGATACGATAAAAGATCAGATAGTTATCGAATTTCGCAACAGAACGTTTGCGCAGGTCGGCCAGACTTGGATGATCAAGTTCGTATCGTGGCCAGCGGTTGGGATGTTCACGAATCCGGCGGTAGGTCTGATCGACGGCGTCGTAGAACTTTAGCGCCGCGGTGAGATTGTCCTTGGCGATAAAAAGAGCCGCGTCGTCCACGTCGGCGTCCGCCGCGGGAAGAATGCGCAGCTTATAGTTTATGACATTTTATTCTTCCTGCCCACGCGCTCGGCGAGAGCGCCTTTCTTTCGCTTGAAATACTCTTCGGTAAATGGGATTGGCTTGCCGCTGTTAAGACCCTCAACCAGCTTGGCCGTCAGAGAAGCCCGAGACTGCTCCCGCTCAAATTTCTCGCGGATGGCTTCGCGGACGAATTCGCTGGTCGACCCATAGACTCCTGACGACACCTTGCCGTCCACGTACCGCTTAAGCGGCCTGGGCAAGGAGACGTTCATCGTCACGCTGTTCGATTCGTGCGCCATGGTTGTCAGGATACTACTTTGGCCAAAGATTGGCAAGATTTGGCCGTGCCGGCGGAAACCGTTTCGTTGTCGCCTCTGCGGATCGATGATAGAATGGCAACGATGACCAGAGAAAGAATACTCCAACTTTGGAAAGCCGAGCCGTTCCAGAAATTTACCATGCATCTGGCGGACAGCCGGAGGATTCCCGTGATGCATCGGGAATTTCTTGCGATCTCGCCCAGTGGACGTACGGTCAATGTATATCAGCCTGACGATTCAATGAACATGATCGATCTGCTCCTGGTGACCGACCTGGAGGTCCGGCCCAACGGGGGAACCCGTCGCCGCGGCAAGCGCAACTAACCGCCCCTAACGGAATATTTATGGCTTACACCGAACCCGTCCTGGTCAAGCGCATCGATCCCGATCCCGACAAGCGCAAAATCCATTGGTATGACGATTACGTCGCCACCGGCGGATACGCGGCGCTGCGCAAAGCCCTGGACGTGAAGCCCGAAGAGATCGTCAAAACCGTCACCGAATCGGGCCTTCGCGGCCGCGGCGGGGCGGGGTTCTCCGCCGGGCAGAAATGGTCGTTCATCCCCAAGGAAAAGAAAGGCCCGCATTACCTCGCCGTCAACGCCGACGAATCCGAGCCGGGCACATTCAAGGACCGTTATCTCATGGATTACGATCCTCACGGCATGCTCGAAGGCATCGCCATCACCGCCATCGCCACCCAGGTGGATGTCGCCTACGTCTTTATCCGTGGCGAATACCATCGACAGATCAAGGTCATTGAACGCGCGATCCAAGAGGCTTATGCCCACGGAGTGTTCGGCCCCAACGGCATTTTCGGCAGCAAATACAAACTCGAATGTTACGTCCATGCCGGCGCCGGCGCGTACATCTGCGGCGAGGAAACCGGATTGCTGGAAGCGCTGGAAGGCAAGCGCGGCTGGCCCCGCAATAAACCCCCGTTCCCCGCCATCGCCGGCGCCTTCGCCCGCCCGACCGTCATCAACAACGTCGAAACCCTCTGCTGCGTTCCCCCCATCATCGAGCGCGGCGCCGCCTGGTTCAAATCCATGGGCACCGGCTCAAGCCCCGGCCCAAAACTCTACGGAATGTCCGGACACGTCAATAAACCCGGCGTCTACGAAGACGAACTCGGCATCACCCTCGACTACGCCATCAACAAACTCGCCGGTGGAATGAAAGGCGGAAAGCACAAAGGCACGATCTGCGGCGGAATCTCCATGGGCGTGCTCGGCCCCGATCAACTCGACATCAAGCTGGATTTCGACGACGTCCGCTTCCGCGGCGGATGCCTGGGCCTCGGCACCGCCGGTATGATCGTCATGAACGAGTACACCGACATGGTCCGCGCCCTCCGCAATTGCGTCCGCTTTTACGCCCACGAATCCTGCGGCCAATGCACTCCCTGCCGCGAGGGCAGCGCCTGGATGCGCAAAATTCTCGACCGCATCCTCGACGGACAGGGCCGCGTGAAGGATCTGGATATGCTCATGGAGCTTGAAAAAAGTCAGGGCATCATGCCCGGCACGACGATCTGCGGCCTGGCCGACGGCACCGCCTGGGCCACCCGAACCTTCATCAACAAATATTACGATGAATTCGCCGCCCGATGTATTCCCGATTCGGTCGTTCCTGTCACCATCAAACGCGGAACCAGGAACGTTGTGGTGCCCATGGGCAGCAACACGCGGTAAACGTAGAATCATTCACCTATGACTCTCGCGCAGATCAAACTCCGTCCGTCAACCCGCCATCGCCCAGTGAAGGTCTGGTCGTCGCAAGAGCTTAACGATTTGTGGGAATTGGCCCAGCGGCTTCAAGGCCGGCCGCTGCCGGGCGTACGGTTAACAGAGGCGCAATTCCGGAATGAATATGCCGACGAAGATATCAAGGCGGAATGGGTGGACGGGAAGGTTATTATCATGGCACCAGTCAGCCGGGAACATTCGGAAGTGAACGTTTGGCTGCTTCGGCTGGTCGCGGAATTTGTAGAGCATCACGATCTCGGACAAGTTCTCGGATCCGAATTCCCAATTCGACTGACGTCGATCCGCAAATCGCGCAGTCCGGATGTTATGTTTGTCAGTAACGCCAAACTCTCCAAACTACATCCCACCTATCTCGACGGCCCGCCTGATTTGATTATGGAAATCGTGTCGCCCGACAGCGAGGCCCGCGACTGGCGCGACAAATACGGGGATTATCAATCGACCGGCGTGCGGGAATATTGGGTGGTTGACCCATTATCGAAGCGCCTGGACGCCTACGCGCTCGGGCGATCGAAACAATATTCCTTGATTCAGCCGGATGATGAGGGGCGTATTCACTCCAAAGTGCTCAAGGGCCTGTTTGTCAATCCGCAATGGCTGTGGCGTTCGCCGCTGCCGAAGCTCAGCGGCGTGTTGAAGGAATTGAAACTTCGTTAGCCGCCGGGGATGTCTGAAGTTTTTGCAGTTCTTGTTCCACTTCCGGCCAATCCGGCCGCAGGTGCAGGGCAATTTTGAATTGCCGGATGGCCGCCTCGCGCGAGCCGAACGCAACGTTCCATATCCCCAGAATGTAGTGGGCCTGGGCGTAATCGGGTCGTATCGCGATGGCCTGTTCGAGCAGTCCGTGGGCACGGTCGCGCATCGCCGGATCGTGCCGGTCCACCGCTTCCTCGCCAAGGAGCTGCGCGTAATTGGTCATCGTGGCAACGGGGTCGGCGCCGACGCTGTTGTGGCTTAACAACCATTCATACTGCCGCGATGCCCCGCCGAAATCGCCCGTTTCGGCCAGGAGATTCGCCAGGTTGTTGTGGGCCGTGGCATCGTCGCCCTGGATGGACAGGGCTTTTTGATATTCCCCGATCGCCGTGGACCATTCTCGCCGCTCCTGCGCCAACCTGCCGAACCCATCGTACGGACCGGCGGCGTTCGGGCTGGTGTTTTGCCATTGGATGCAGAAGGATGCGTCGTTGATGTAATACGCGCCGCGAAGAAAGCTGACGCAGCCCAAAACCCCAGTCCAGAACAGGGCAAATCCGGCGATCGCCGGGCGAAGTTTCGGCCGAACCGCGCCGTCGAGCAGCACCGCCGCCGCGATCGCCGGCAACGCCAGGATCGCCATCGCCGCGTAGCGTTCGGAATAGGCCGCTTCCTGTTCGACGACGTGCGCCGTCGGCAATTGCAGCAGCACGAACCAACCGATCCAGAATATCGCCGCGCGCCGCACGCCTTCGCCGCTCAACAGCACCCCCACGATCAACGCCAACGCCGCCGCGCATGAAATCGCGCTCAAGCGCCAATCAAACCAACTCTCAAACGGTGGCTCATAGCGCAGCGACATGAAGGGCATCACGCCCGTTTGCAGGCCATAGAGCAGCGACTTCAGCGGCTCCAACGGATGCCGCAGGATCGTCAGATGCATCGCCGATTGCCCGAATACGAAATGTCGAACGAAGAAATAGCCAATGAAAATGCCCGCGACCGGCAGATAGTGGCCAATCCACGCAGTCAAAGAGCGCGGCCGCTCGGACAGCCCCAGCAAATCCATCAGCAGAAATATCCCCGGCAACACGGCCGCCTGCTCCTTGCACAGCAAGGCGGCGACGAACGTCAACATGGCCAGGCAAAACCACCCGATTCCCCGCCCCAGATAGGCCCACGTCGCCAGAAGGATGAACAGGGCGGGCAAGAGCGTTTCGCGTCCCGATGCGGCGGGATCAACGCATTCCGAAATCGCCGGATGCAGCGCCCACCAACTCGCCGCGATCAGCGCCGCCGGCCGGCGTATTCCAAACGCCGGCCTCCGCAGCAGCGCGTAAGCCGCCAGCATAACCCCGCCGGCGACCATCGCATTGAACAGATGATATGCCCGCGGACTGATCCCCCAGCCGCTCCTCTGTAGCGCAAAGGTCGTCCGCGTCAGCGGCCGGTAATACGGAAAATTCAGATAGTGCGGCTCGATGAAGATTCGGCCCAGATCGTTCAGATGCCGAATGGGAAACTGTTTCTCGATCACTTCATGGTCGTCATAGACGAATTGGTTGGGCCATGATCCCGCCGCGTAAACCCCCGCGACTACCATGGCCGCAATGATCGGCGGAAGAAAGCGGCGGGGCGGCCCGGCAGGCATGAGGCGATTATAAGGGATGTCATTGGTCATTTGTCATTGGTCATTTGTAAATGCCCCAATGACAAATGACTAATGACAAATGACCAATGACCAATGACAATTCCCTCCATGACCGAGCCGGACGTTTCCAAACTCATCAGCGTCGAACAAGCAACGTCAATAATCGACTCCGCGGTCGTCGCCCCGCGAGCCGAACAAATTCCGTTCGCTCAAACCGTCGGGCTTTATCTGGCCGACGATTTGCTCAACGACCGCGATGCCCCGCCTTTCGACAAGAACCTGATGGACGGATATGCCGTCGGGGCGCGGGACATCGCAACCGTTCCCTGCGAGCTTGCCGTGGTCGATCGCATCGCGGCGGGGGGGGCGGCGACATCGCCGCTGCTGCGCGGTCAGGCCATGGCCATCATGACGGGCGCTCCCATCCCCCCGGGCGCCGATGCCATCGTCCCGGTCGAGCATACCCAAACGATTCCCGGGTCCAATCGCATCGTCGTCTTGCAGACCGTATTCCCGGGCCGATTCATCGCCGCCCGCGGAAGCGATTCGCCCGCCCGTTCGCTCGTCCTGAAATCCGGCACGCGCCTCGGCCCCGCCCAGATCGCGGTGGCCGCCGGCATCGGCGCGGTGAATCTCCCCGTTTTCGCCCCGCCCTCCGTCGCGGTCATGGGCACCGGCGATGAACTGGTCGCGCCCCACCAAACCCCCGCCGCCAATCAGATTCGCTCCTGCAACAATTCCCTCTTGCTGGCCCTTCTAGAGCGCTATCCCTCCCGTACTACCGATCTGGGAATTGCCCCCGACGACCCCGCGGCGATCGAAGAAAAAATAATCTCCGGCCTGGTTCACGACGTTGTCCTGATCACCGGCGGCATGAGCATGGGCGAGCGCGATTTTGTGCCCGGCATTCTTGGCCGCCTGCGCGGAGATTTGAAAATTACCAAGCTGCGCATCAAGCCCGGCAAGCCGTTCGTCTTCGCCCAAATGCCCGGCGGGAAATTCGTCTTCGGATTGCCCGGCAATCCCGTCAGCGCTTTCGTCTGCACGGTCTGCCTGGTCTCTCGCCTGCTGATGCGGATGGCTGGCGGGCCGCCCGCCCAACCGCTCCGCTCGGCTCCCTTGGCCCACCCCCTCGACGCCAACGGCCCGCGCACGTTTTACCAGCCCTCGATTTTCGACGGCCGCGCACTTGTCCCCCTGCAATGGAAAGGCTCGGCGGATATTTTCACTCTGAGCCTGGCCAATTCCCTACTCGTCCGCCCCGAAAACCAGCCCCCGCAGCCCGCCGGCGCGGCAATCGAATTCATCGAAATATAAACCGCAGCCGTGTTGGTCCGGATGCTCCAAGCGACCGCAAGCGACGAAGCGGCGAAATCAGGATAAGATGTCGTTACCAAGCAACGCCACATGCCGATCAAGCGGGTACACATCCTCGCCAACTCGGTTAAGAACAGCCAGCATTGCGTGGCCGGCCGCGAGTTGATCGAGCGCGGCGGCCGACGCTTTTTCGGAGAATGGATCAGACCCGTGAGCCGTCATGGGGAAGGCGAGTTGTCCGCGTCCGACTGCCGGCTTCCAAACGGGCAAACGCCGCAAATATTCGACGTGGTGGACGTTCCCGTTGAGGAGCACGCTGGCTCCGGCTCCCAGCCGGAGAACTGGGTCATTGATCCTCATCAACAATGGCGCCCGGTGAAAATCGAAGGCAATCTACCCGAAGTCATGATCAATTCGCCGCCGCTTCTTTGGCCCCAGTCGAGCATCCGCCGCGATCGAATTTCGCCGCATGCGCTTGCCGACCTGAACTGCCGACATTCGCTCTACCTGATCGAGGTCAACGATTTCCGCATCCAGGTGGGCTGGCGCGATTACGAGGGCACGCCCCGCATGCGCCGCCGGGGGTTGTTCACGTACAACGGCCGGGACTATGACTTCTCGCTGACCGATCCCGCCATGGAAAAGTATTACCGCCCGTTCCCGAAACAGGAGGATGGCGTTAAGACCATCATGCTGGACAGCGGAGGCGACTGTCTGCTATGTGTTAGTCTGACGCCGCCGTTCAATGACTATCATTACAAGATCGTCGCCACGGTTATCGAGCGGAAGAAATGACTGATCACGGGTCCAACGCGATTTTCACGATCGGGCACTCCAACCACGATATTCAGCGGTTCGTCGAATTGCTGGTTTGTCACGGCATTTCCGCCGTCGCCGACGTGCGATCCATGCCGTACAGCAAGTTTACTCCGCAGTTCAATCGGGACGTGCTCGGCGCCGCGCTTGGCGTTGCCCATATCCGCCATGTCTTTCTCGGCGGCGAGCTGGGAGCGCGCCGGTCGGAGCCTGAATGCTACGTGGACGGGAAGGCCCGCTATGAATTGATCGCCCGCGCGCCGCGCTTCCAGGATGGATTGTGCAGGCTCCGCGAAGAAATGCGGCGCTATCGGGTTGCCCTCATGTGCGCCGAAAAGGACCCCGTCACTTGCCACCGGGCCATTCTCGTCTGCCGGCATCTGCGCCCGCTCGGCCTGGCGATTTCGCATATTTTAGACGACGGCCGCATTGAGACCCACGCCGAGATTGAGGATCGCCTTTTGAAGATTACCGGGGTGGAAGGTGAGGACTTGTTCAGCGGCAAATCCGAAGCCATCGAGCGCGCCTACGACATCCAGGGCGAGCGAATAGCCTATTCGACCAGCGGCGCCCATCCCACAAGCGAGGAAACGGAAGTTGAGCACGAAGATATTTACAATCGGTTTCACTAAGAAATCGGCCGAGCGCTTCTTCACCACTTTGCAGCAGGCCGGCGTCAAACGCATCGTCGATGTTCGTCTTAACAACGTCTCGCAGCTTGCGGGTTTCTCGAAAATGGACGATCTCCGCTACTTCCTGAAAGCCATCGGCGGCATCGAGTACGTTCACCTGCCGGTATTGGCTCCGACTCAGGAGATGCTCGACGCCTACAAGAAGCAAAAAGGGGATTGGTCGGTCTACAAGAAGCAGTTCCTCGAACTCATGGCGGCCCGCCACGTCGAGGAGACTGTTCCCAAAGACCTTCTGAACGAGGGTTGTCTGCTTTGCAGCGAAGACAAACCGGACTACTGCCACCGCAGGCTTGTCGCTGAGTATCTCGCAAACCACTGGCCCGGCGTCCAGGTCGTGCATCTCATTTGAAATACAGGGCCAGATTTCCGCTTCCTCGCCAAAACGCGGTGCCTACAATCGCCGCATCAGGCATCGACCATGGCCGATCCCACGCGCATCGTCATTCTCGGCGGCGGTTTCGCCGGCGTCCTGGCTGCGCGGCGGCTGGAACGGCTCTACAAAAAACGGTCCGACATCCAGGTCACCCTCATCAGCCGGGACAATTTTCTATTGATGACTCCGCTGATGTTCGAGGCCTGCACGGGAACGCTTGAACTTCGCCACTGCTCCGTTTCCATTCGCGCGTTTCTGCGCCGGACCCGCTTCATCGAGGGGATCGTCCAGCGAATTGACCTGGACGGGCGCATCGTCCTTGCCGCCTGGGGCGAACAAGGCGCGACGCATCAGGTTCCCTACGATCAACTCGTCCTGGCCATGGGCGCCGTCACCAACACCCGGCAAATCCCCGGTTCGGACCTGGCGCTGCCGTTCAAAACGTTGGCCGATGTGATCGTCCTGCGAAATCATCTCATCGAATGCCTGGAGCGCGCCGACGTCGAGACCGACCCCGCCACCCGCCGACGGCTGCTCACGCTGGCCGTCATCGGCGGTGGATTCGTCGGCTCGGAGGTCTTCGGCGAACTTACCGCCTTCATGGATGAGATCGTCCGCTACTACCCGCGGGTCCGCCGCGACGAGATGCGGTTATTCCTGATCCAGGCCGGCCCGCACATCATGCCAGAGGTTCCCCAATCGCTGGCCGATTACGCGGCCGGGCTCCTCCTGCGCCGGCCCGGCGTGCAAGTCCTGACAAGTACCTCGGTCCAGTCCATCGAACCCGGCCGCGTTCATCTCAAGGATCAGGTGATCGATGCTGAAACCATCGTGCTCTCCGCGGGAATTCTTCCCGCCCCGGTCGTGGCCGAGTTGCCTCTGCCCAAGGATCATCACGGCCATCTCATCGTCGAGAACACCATGCGCTGCAAAGACCGCCCGGAAATCTGGGCCATCGGCGACTGCGCCTCCATCCCCGATCCACACGGCAATCCCTATCCCAAGCTCGCCCAATTCGCCATGCGCCAAGCCAAGACCCTGGCCGACAATCTCCACGCCGTTCTCGACGGCAAATCCCCAGCTCCGTTCGAATTCAATATGCTCGGCCTGATGGCCGCACTGGGGCATTACAAAGGCTTGGGCACGGTCTTCGGCCTGCGCGTTCGCGGCTTTTTCGCCTGGTGGCTTCGCCGAACTTATTACCTCACGGTGATGCCTCGCTGGCCGCAGCGGATTCGCATCGTCGCCGACTGGACGATCGCTCTGTTTTTTCGTCCCGACATCAGCAAAGTGGACCTCGGCCGCGAACAGGTGTCGCGCATGCGGGCGCGTAGTTAGAAAACTCTCAGACTCCCGCCCCCACGGCATCGGCGACGTGCATCACCGCGTTCCTGAAAATTTGCAATCCGTCTCCCTCATTCTGCAGCGGCTGGCGAGTTGTCCACGCATAATGCTGCGTTGGATCGATGTGCCGTTCGGGATGGGGCATCAGGCCGAAGACCAAACCGGTCGAATCGCAAACCCCCGCGATGTCGTCCACCGAGCCGTTGGGATTCTCCCCGTCATAGACCAATGCGACTTGATACTGATCCCACATCGCCTTGCGAACCGCTTCATCCACCGGAACGAATTTTCCCTCGCCGTGCGCGATGGGCAGTTCGATCGGGCCCAGGCCCTTGGTCCAGACGCATTTGCCGCCTTTGGGCAGCAGGTGAATCCAGCGGTCCACGTATCGGGGGCAATCGTTGTTGGTCAGCGTCGCGGTTTGGCCCCTTCGCCCGGCCAGGGGGCCGGGAAGCAGGTCGGTCTTCACCAAAACCTGAAATCCGTTGCAGATGCCGATCACCGGCTTGCCCGCGTCGATGAATCTCCGAACCGCCTCGCCCAAGTGATGAACGATCTGGTTGGCCAAGATTTTCCCCGCCGCGATGTCGTCGCCATAGCTGAAACCCCCCGGCAGCGCCAGGATTTGAAACTCCTCCAGCGCCGCCGGCGATTCCAGGATTCGATTGATGTGCAGCGATTGAGCCGTTGCCCCCGCCCGTTCGAACGCGTAGGCCGTCTCGCCGTCACAATTGGTTCCCGCCGCTCGAAGGATCAGGGTTTTCGGTTTGCTCACGATGGGCAGAGTCTAACAAATTTCATTGCCTAATCAGCCCCGCGGGAATAAAATTCCCCACGGACGCCGAAAGACGTAATGCCTACCCAATTTGTTTCACCAGAAGGAAGCTGATTTATGTCCGCCCAGAGCTCCGAAGCCGAGCAAGTCGTCGAGAATGCCGATATCGATCGCGACGTGCCGCAGCCGGCCATTCACGTCGAGCAGCGAAAGCTTTCGCTTCACGATTTTCTTAAGACCTGCGTGAAGATCGGCGGTTCCGACCTTCACCTTCAGGAGGCCAGCACGCCGATGATCCGCGTCGATGGGCGGGCCCGTTTTTTGGATTGTCCCCCTCCGACGGCCCAGGCCATGAAGGAATACGTCGACCAGATCATGTCCTCCCAGGCCGAGCCGGAAAATCGCCGTCACATCCTGGACCACAAAGGCGCCGTGGACGTGGCTTACAGCATGCCCAACGTCGCGCGCTTCCGCACCAGCGTCTTCCACAGCCGCGAAAAATTCGCCATCGTCATGCGCCGAATCGTCACCAAGATCCCGAATTTTGACGAGCTGAACCTTCCCCCGCTGGTCGAAGGCCTGGCCAACCATCATCGCGGCATCGTGATCGTTTCCGGCACCACCGGCTGCGGGAAATCGACCACCCTGGCCGCCATCATCGGCAAAATCAACCGCACCCGCTGCGAACGCATCATCACCGTCGAGGACCCCATCGAATACCAGCACGAAAACGCCAAGAGCCTCGTCAGCCAGGTCGAAGTCGGCACCGATAGCGAGAGCTATGAATACGCCCTCCGATCCATGATGCGCCAGGACCCCGATACCATCCTGATCGGCGAGATGCGCGACACGTTCTCCCTCTCCACCGGCCTGCGCGCCGCCGACACCGGCCACCTCGTCTTCACCACCGTTCACGCCACCAATGCGTCGATGACCATCGAACGCATGGTCTCTCTTTTTGACGTAAATCAAAAGGAGCTTCAACAGACCCAGCTTGGCCTGAACCTGATCGCCGTCTGCTGCCAGCGTCTGGCCAAGCGGCGCGACGGCAAGGGCCGCGTCCCCGTGATCGAGATCATGCAGGCCACGCCCCTGGTGCGCAAATACATCCTCGACGGCGAATACGAAAAGCTGAAAGGCACGGTCGGCAACCGCGAGGGCGGCTGCCAGAGCTTCGACCAGCATCTCACCGAACTGTTCCAGAAGCAGATCATCGACGTGGCCGAGGCCAAGCGCCTGGCCAGCAACGTCGATGCCCTGAACCTGGCCCTCCGCGGCATCGGCAATAGCGACTCCCGCCTGCGCCAGTGAGTAAAGGGGCCATTCAAGATTTCCGCGGTTCGGGCCGTCGGCCGCATCGATTGTGCGTGAACCGCGGGCAAAGGCGGCGCTTCGGGGGCGATGCCATCCACGCACGGCATAGTCGCATTGGCCTCCCATCATTGCGCCGCGATGGCAGAAATATTGAATGGCCCCTTTACCCTCATTGCGCATTGGCCTGGTCGATCGCCACGCGAAGGGTGTCGGGATTGGTCCATTGCTGTCGGGTGGCGATGGCGCCGTCCTTGCCGATCACAATCGCTCCGTTGGGAAACGTTTCGTAGGCATTGGAGACCGCGTTGTCCATCGAGTCGACGGCCATGGGAATGGTGATCCTCAGTTCGCGCTGGGCTTCCACGGCATGGGCCTTTCGATCGTCGAGCGTTGTGGCCTGGGGCACGGAAATGCCTTCGTCCTTGTTTCGCTGCACGTCCTTGTCTCCGGCCGGAAACGCTTCGCGCGTATAGACGACCATGAAAAATGCCCGAGGGCCTTCGGCCGCCTTGAGCGTTTCCATCTCCTGGGCATGTTGCCGAAATACCGGGCACGACATCGAGCCGAACTCCAGGACCAGGACGTGACCCTTATATTTCGACGGCGTGAACGCGTGGCCGTTCAATTCGATGATCCGCACGTCCGGCACGGGCGATCCCGGGTCCGGGCCGGAACTCTGAAGATCAGCCGGCTTTGGCGACGCTTCGGATTCCGTCGCCGGTTTGCCGCCGCCCTGGTCCGGCGCCGCGCCGTTGGATTGTCCATGTTCTGGCCGCGCCTGTTGAATCGCCTGCATCAGTGTTTGCATCTGATCCGGGGTGAGAATGGTTTGCAGCTTTTGGCGCATATCCTGGCGGACCTGTTGCATGTCCGATTGCACTTTCTCGCCCGCCTGGGCCTTCTGGCGGAGGTCGGCCATCTGCTGGCGGATCGATTCCAGCAGATCGGCCACCTGCTTCTTTTGGTCGTCCGACAGCTCGAGCTTGGCGATCGCCTGCCGGAAGATTTCGACCATTTCTCCCCCGGCGCTATTGCGGGTGGTGGCGCCCTCGACTCCATTACGGCCGCGGGCGCGCTGCCCGAGTCCCGGTCCCATTTTCTGGTCCAACGTTTTCATCTGTTCGTCGTTCAACACCTGCGCCAATTGCTGGTGAAGCTGCTGAGCGAACGCCGCCAGCTTCTGATACCGCTCCTGTGGTTGCATATCCACGAGGGTTTGCGACAGGTCCAGGCCCTGCTGGTTGGCGCTGTCGAAGAAGGCATCGACCTTGGTTTTCTCGTCGTCGCTGAGATTCAACTGGCTAACAGCCTTTTTCAGGCGTTGGATCACCAACGCCGGCCCCGGCCGCATGCCGGGCGACACCGAGCCATTTCCCGGCTGCGTTGTCGCATCCGCCATTGCCGCTGCCGGCGCCACGGCCAGCCCCGCCAATATCACCGCCGCCATGAGTCCTGGCCCCAAGCTGTTGAGCATGATAATCCTCGTGATAGCTGTCTGCTGGTTTCTTAACGCGCACCGGCGGCGATTATTGCGTTGGTGTTGTCAATGCCATGTTTGCCGTTTGACGCTAAAGGCCTTGATCGGCTATGCTTGGGGCAATCCCACCGGGCCCTTGGCCATGGAGGCATCTGGGCCTTTTGCATGCAATGCCTGAGGAGAAGCGTGTGACTCGACATTCTTTGGTTTTGGCCGGCGCCGTCGCGACCTTCTGCTTGATTCTAGCCGGCTGCCAGCCCAAGACGGTGACCTACCAACACCACAATGATTTCGTGCTCATTTCCAATCCCTCGTTTGTCAAGGCCTGGGACGTTCAACTCCCCCTGCATTCCGGCGACTCGGTCAAGGGGATCTATTTCCTCGACGGCACCGTGCACGTGTTGACCAACTTGAATTACGACCACGCCGTCAACGGCGACAGCGGCGAGCTTCCCTATCGCAACGAGATCGGAACCCCCGACCTCTCCCTCCAGGGCGGACCCACCCTCGTCACCGGCGGCATCGTTTTTCCCACCTCCCATACGCTGGAGTTGTATAGCCGGGCCGGCCGTTACATCAGGTCCATCGACGTTAAGTATAACATCACCAACCAGGCCGTCGGAAGCCACAATTTCGTCTACGTTGGGCTGGATTTCCAAAAGGGATGCCTCGCCCAGGCGGACGTCACGCTGGATCTCGAACCCGTGCAGTGGACTTTTCTGACCTTCGGCTCGGTGGACGGCGCCGTCGGCATTTCCGATAACGTCGTCTATTGCGGCAGCGAGGACGGCTCCGTTCGTGCCTGCGCCGAGGACCGAACCCCCTATTGGACGCTCCTGCCCGATGACGCCTTTGACACCCAGAGCAAAATCCTCTCCGCCGTCGCCGTCGACAGCACCGGCTGTTATTGCTCCACCACCGCGGGAAAACTCTTTTGCCTGGACAAAACCAACGGCAAGTTGAAATGGCAGTATTTCGCCGGCGAGCCGTTGACCACCGGCCCCCAGGTCACCGACACCGCCGTTTATCAATATGTTCCCGACGTCGGATTGGCCGCCATCGACAAAACCACAAAGGTGACCCTCGGCGATGGGGAAATCGCCCCCGAATCCCCCTTCCACTCGCCTCGCTGGACCCTCAAAGGAGCCGCCAGAATCCTGGCCGAGGACGACCAATACGTCTACGTCGTGCTCGGAACGCCCGATGAGATGCGCGGCTTGGCGGCGGTCGAGAAGCAAACCGGCCGGATCGCATTCAGAACCCATCGCCAAGACCTGATTTTCGCCGCATCCCAACCCAAGGCTTCCCTCATCTACGCCGTCACCAGCACCGGCCTTGTCGTGGCCTTGAAACCCGTGGTGGAACCCGGGTCCTACGGCGAAATCGCCGCGAACTGTGCACCCAAAGACTCCCTCCCGTCGTCCGATGGATGGCCCGCTCATGTCCGATGATCTGGTCCCAGTTCGCCGAGCCTTGATTTCCGTTTCGGACAAGACCGGCCTCCTCGAATTCGCCTCGGCGCTCTGCAATGAATTCGAGATCGAACTGATCAGTACCGGCGGCACGGCGCAATTCCTTCGCGAAGCTGGTTTGAAAGTCGCCGACGTCTCCGAAGTGACCGGCTTCCCGGAAATGATGGACGGCCGCGTCAAAACGCTCCATCCCAAAATCCACGCTGGATTGCTTGCCCTGCGCGACAACCCCCAGCACCTCGAGGCCATGAAGGCCCGCGGCATCCAACCCATCGACTTGCTCTGCGTGAACCTCTATCCCTTCCAGCAGACCGTCGCCAACCCGGCCGTTTCGCTCGACGAAGCCATCGAGAACATCGACATCGGCGGCCCGGCGATGATCCGCTCGGCCGCGAAAAACCACCGCTTCGTCGTGGTTGTCACCGATCCCCATCAATACGAAAAAGTCCTGGGCGATCTGCGGAAACACGGCGGATCATCCTGCGCCGCCCATCGGTTCAAACAGGCCCGCCGGGCTTTCGCCCACACCGCCGCCTACGATTCGGCGATTGCCGAATTCCTCCAGAACAAAATCGAGCCTGAAATTTTCCCCGAGCAACTCCAGCTTCGCCTGACGCGCCGGCAAGTCCTCCGTTACGGCGAAAATCCCCATCAAATGGCGGCCCTCTATGTCGATGATCGAAAAAGCACCGAAGCCTCCGTCGCCCGGGCGACGCAGCTCCATGGCAAGGAGCTTTCATACGTCAATCTACTCGACGCCGATGCCGCTCTGGCGGCGGTGAAGGAATTCGACCGGCCCGCCGCCTGCATCGTGAAGCACGCCACCCCCTGCGGCTTCGCCGTCGCCGATACTCCCGCCGAGGCCTTCCACCGCGCGTTCGACGGCGATCCGCTGGCGGCGTTCGGTGGAATCGTCGCCATCAACCGAACCATCGACTCGGGCCTGGCAAACGTCATCACGTCCATCGACAAGCTGCTGGAAGTCATCGTCGCCCCGGATTTCGCCGAAGATGCCCTGGCTGCTTTGAAAGACCGCTGGAAAAACGTCCGCCTCCTTCGCGTCGGACCCTTGGGAACGGTCGATCCATCCGAACTCCACATGCACAAACTCGCCGGTGGATTTCTGCTCCAGCAGCGCGATGTGGCCGGCGTCGACGAATCCGCCTGGAAGATCGCATCGCGCCGGCCGCCCACCCACGCGGAACTGGCCGATCTGAAGTTCGCCTGGATCGCCTGCAAGCACGTCAAGAGCAACGCCATCGTCGTCTGTAAAAGTCAGATGCTCGTCGGCGCGGGCGCCGGACAGATGGACCGTCCCAGCGCCGCCAAGCTGGCGATCGAAAAGGCCGGGGGACGTTGCGTCGGCGCCGTCGCCGCCAGCGATGCGTTCTTCCCATTCCCCGATGCGCCGCGATTGCTTCTCGATGTGGGAATCACCGCGATCGTCCAACCCGGCGGTTCGCTCAAGGACCAGCAAACCATCGACCTCATCGACGAGCGCGGCGCGGCCATGGTCCTTACCGGCCAGCGCCATTTCAAGCATTGATAATGCAAACATCCAAAGACCTGATCGTCGAACCCGTCGGCGTTGATGTCGAAACGCTTGCGCATCCCATCGTCTGGAGCCAGCTTTTCGGCAACGATCATCCCGTTGAACTGGAAATCGGCATCGGCAAGGGGACGTTTATCACCAATCAGGCCAAGGCCCGGCCGGACGCCAATTTCTTCGGAATCGAATACGCGCGATGGTTCTGGCGTTATGCCAGCGACCGCCTTCGCCGCAACGCCTGCGCCAACGCCCGCACCGCCCGCGCCGAGGCCGCTTATTTCCTCAAGGAATTCGTCCCCGATTCTTCGCTGACGAGGGTGCACATCTATTTCCCCGATCCCTGGCCCAAAAAACGCCACCACAAGCGCCGGCTGATCCAGCCGCCGTTTCTGCTTGAAATCCACCGCGTCCTCAAGCCCGCCGGACGCCTGCAAATCGTCACCGATCACGAGGAATACTTCCAACAGATTCAGCAGGTCGTCCGCGGCTCGCCGCTGAAGGAAGTCGAATGCAACCTGAACGAAGTCGGCACCAATTTCGAGCGAAAATACCGGCGTGAGGGACGGACGTTTCACGCGATCGCCGCGTTGCGGGCGGCTGGATAGAGACCAGTTCGCCGGATCGATCCCAAACCCTCATATTTATTCATGCCCGCCACCTCTGCCGTCCGATAACTCCCAAGACATCTAACTGAAAGGTGCCTTATGAAAGCTTACATTGCGTCTATCTGTGGCGGGTTCGTGACCGTGACGGCCATTCTGGCCATGTCCGGTTGCACGGGCGATGGCCGGCCGACAATCATCCCCAACTCCGATTCCACCCTGAGGAAGTCCTCGACCGAGTTTGCCGCCGACGCGGCCAAGCGATCCTACGAGGTCACCGCCCCCAAGAGCCACGACGCGATTGCCCGCGCCCAGTACAACGTCATGGAGCGGCAATTTGAATTGGCCAACCTTTCCAATTCCGATTGGCAAAATATTGAGATTTGGGTCAATCAGAAGTACGTGGTGTGCGTGCCCCAATTCGACCGTAACACCGGCAAGACGCTCAATTTCGAATTGTTCTACGACTCCGGCGGACATCACTTTGAAACCGACCACGGCAACAACCCGGTCCGCAGCCTGCAAATCTATCAGGGCGGCAAGATGTACGACGTGGTTGCGACGCTGGAATGACGCTCGCCGCAACAGAAACGCAAAAATGACGCGGTTGAGTCGTGCCCTGGATGAACGTATAGTTATCGCCCCATGCTGTTTACCGACCCGTGCTTCCTTTTCCTGCTTTTGCCGGTCGTGCTGACCGTCTACTATTGCACGCCGCGGGCGGGCAAGAATTATGTCCTGCTGGGGGCCAGCCTGGTTTTCTACGCTCTGGGCGAAGGGTGGTCGACCTTCGTGGTTCTGGCCTCCATCGCCATCAACTATTATATCGGAACCTTGATTGGAGCCGCCCCCAGTCAGAAATCCGCCAGGGGCGCGATGGTTCTCGGCGTGATCGTCAATCTGACGGTCCTCTGCGTCTTCAAATATTCCGCCTTCGTCGTCCGCAACATTAATGTCCCGCTTGTCGCCATAGGCCTCCGCCAGCTTCCCTTGCCCAAGATCCATCTTCCCCTGGGCATATCCTTTTTCACTTTCCACGCCCTGTCGTACATCATTGACGTATTCCGCAAGGAAGTGAAGCCGTTGAAGCGGTCCAGCATCTTCGGGTTGTACATCATGCTCTTCCCGCAGCTTATTGCCGGGCCAATCATCCGCTACAAGACGATCTGCGATCAGTTCACCATCGGCGGCCCGCGCGGCCGCCAGCATTCCTGGGATTTCTTCTCCGAGGGCGTCCGGCGCTTCATCATCGGGTTTGGCAAGAAAATGCTGATCGCCAACACCGTCGCTCAGACCGCCGACACCATTTTCACCATCCGGCCCTATCTGATCACCCCGGCCGTCGCGTGGCTCGGCGTGCTCTGCTACACCCTGCAAATCTATTTCGATTTCTCCGGTTACAGCGACATGGCCATCGGCCTGGGCAAAATGTTCGGCTTCACTTTCCCGGAGAACTTCAATTACCCCTACATCGCCACCAGCATCACCGATTTCTGGCATCGCTGGCACATCACCCTCTCAAGCTGGTTCCGCGACTATCTTTACATCCCCCTGGGCGGAAACCGCGTTCCCAAATGGCGGGTGTATGCAAACCTTTTGACCGTCTTTTTCCTCTGCGGACTCTGGCATGGAGCCACCTGGACCTTCGTTGTCTGGGGGTTGTTCCACGGCTTCTTTCTTATCATCGAACGCGCCGGCCTGAAAGACTGGCTGGAACGCCACCGCGCCGTGCGCCATGTCTACACCCTGCTGGTCGTCATGGTCGGCTGGGTCTTCTTCCGCTCCGACACCTTTGCCGGCGCGGGGCAATACCTGACCCGGATGGCATTCCTCAGCTCAAGCAAGTCGGCATTCTTCACGATGGCCCAATGCGTCAACCGGACGCTGGTTCTGGCCGTGGCGGCGGGCGTCATCGGCAGCTTGCCGCTCGTGCCGCTGCTCGGCAGCGCGTTCGACCGCGCCATCGCCGCCGCGGGCGGCGCCAGGTCCTGGCTCGTGGATTTGACCGCCGGAATGGGCGAGTTCGCCGCACTGAGCGCCATCTTCGTGGCCTCGACGGCGCTTTCCGCCGCCGGAACCTATAATCCGTTCATCTACTTCCACTTTTAGATGCCAATGACGTCGCAGCCAACCACGTTGGAGATGCCTTTGCCGCCGCTTGGACATGCCGATGCAATTCCGCACGCCCATTGGCGACATCGCGCCCGCGTGGCCGCGGCCATCTTGTTCGTTATCGCGATGTTCATTCCCCTGCTTGGCGCCGCCATGCACTGGGATCCGGTTGCATCCCACGAAAACCGCGCCCTGGCCAAGCCCCCCGGACTTCCCAGAAGCTTTCAGCAGGTCACCCGGTATTCCGAACTCATGCTCGGCGCCTACCGGGACCATTTCGGCTTCCGAAACGCCCTGATCCGCGGGCTTACCCTCCTCAAATTTCACGGCGGCCTGGCGGTGGATCAGAGCACCGGCATCATCATCGGCAAGGACGGCTGGCTCTTCTTTCCCCCCGTGGTCCGCAACCTGCTCGCCGACCGCAATCTCGACCCGTTCACCAGCGAGCAACTCGACGCCTGGCAGCGAGTGCTCGAACACCGCTACTGGTTCTGCGCCAATCACGGAATCCGCCTGATCGTTCTCATCCCCCCGGACAAGCAAAGCGTTTATCGGGAATACATGCCCGACGAGCTTTCAGCCCTTGGCCCGCAAAGCCGGCTCGATCAGATCGTCGAACGGCTCCGCGCGACCCATTCCCCCGTCGATTTGCTCGATCTCCGCCCGACTTTGCTCGAAGCGAAGAAATATCGTCGCGTCTATTTCAAAACCGATACCCATTGGAACGATTACGGCGCCTACGCCTGTTATCCCCTCATCCTCGATGAGATCAACAAACTGCTGGGCACGAAAATGGTTCCCCAGCCGCCGAGCGATTTCATTTCCACCTCGTCCATCCGCTCCGGCGATCTGGCGGGTTTTGTGAACCTGTACTACGAATACAACGAGGACTGGCCGCACTTTCTCCCCCGCCATCCCTTTCCCCAGACCTTCTCCCTCGATAACCCGTTCACGCCGGTCATCACCAGGAGCGACCCTCACGGGCCCACGATGTACGTCATTCACGATTCGTTCGGTAATTACCTGGGGCCGTTCCTCGGACCGCATTTCAGCCGCGCCGACTGGCAATGGACCAACGTCCTGGCCGGCCCGTTGGTATTGAAGGCCAAGCCCAAGCTTGTAATCGACGAATTCCTCGAACGCTGGTTGTATGCGCCGCTGCCGACGGATACCGAGGACGTTCGCAATACCCCGCTGCAAGGGCGCGAAGAATATGTCCATGACTCCCGCGACACCCATGGCGCGGGTTGAACGGCAGGGGGCCATCCTCTCGCCGGCCCAACACCGCGCTCACTGGCGCCTGACGCTGGTGCGCGTCCTGGCCGGGCTGTTTCTCGCGTCGCTGTTTCTTCCCCTGATCGGCGCTTGCCTGCATTGGGACCCGGCGGGCAAGTCCAACGAAAACCGCCGGCTTGCCGAACCGCCCTCCCTTCCCAACTCCTTTAACGCCTTCAGCCGCTACTCCGATCGCTGGCTCAGCTTCTTCCGCGATCATTTCGGCTTTCGCAATACCCTCATCCGCGCCGTCGCCGTCACCCGATTCCACGGCCTCCGCGACGAAATGGACGGAAACGTCGTGATCGGCAAAGACGGCTGGCTCTTCCTCCGGTCCGAGGGCGACGAGAATTTCATCGCCTACCGCGGCCTCAATCCGCTCTCCTCCGATCAACTCGACGCCTGGCAAAACGTTCTCGAAAAACGCAATGCCTGGCTTGCCGCCCGTGGCATCCCCTTTCTCGTCGTAGTTCCCCCCAACAAGGAAACCATCTACCCCGAATACCTCCCCTCGGAATTGACGCCCGTTCGCCCCGAGTCCTCCCGGTTGGACCAGCTTGTCGATCGCCTTCGCCAGTCCCATTCCCCGGTCCATTTTTTGGACCTGCGGCCGGCCCTGCTGGCCGCCAAGCCCTCCGGACTCCTTTATCACAGGACCGACACCCATTGGAACGATTCCGGCGCGTTTGTCGGCTACCGCCAGATCATCCGCGCCGTCCAAGCTCTTCTGCCTCAATGGAAAATCGTCCCTCAAACCCTCGATGATTTTACGGTCGGCCCCCCAGGCCCCGAAGTCGGCGACCTGGCCAGGATGATGGATATGCCCGATCAATATACCGATCGGGGATTTCCGCTGATCCGAAAGAGGTATTATCCCGTGGCTCCGGAGCTGTCCAACACCCACAGCGTCGTTGTCATCGACAATGACGGGCCCAAATTGCCCCGGCTCGTCTTCTACCGCGATTCATTCGCCATCGGCCTGGTCCCGATGCTCGGCCCTCATTTCAGCCGCATCGCGTACGCGTTCGAAGAGACCATGGACCCGGCCCTGATCCGAGTGACAAAACCCGACCTGGTCATCGACGAATTCCTCGAACGTAATCTCTATCTCAATCCACCCACCGATCCGCCGGCAATACGCTGGTTTACCGCCCCATGACCCGCGCCGCGCGAATTGCCGGTGAGTTCCAAAACCGCTATGCTCTATGGACTTTGCAAGGGAAGAGATCGGCGTGAATCGAATTGGACCGTCGCCTTTGGCTCAAGGGGACGCCGCGGCGCTGCTCGAACGCAGCGCCCAATGCGTGACGGACTTTTTTTCACGCCTGAACGATCGATTTCCCACCGCCCCGCCCAAGCTTCTTGAGGCGATCCAATACAGTCTGATGGCCGGTGGAAAACGCCTGCGCCCGGCGCTGATTCTGGAAAGCGCCCGCGCCTGCCAGGATCACCAGCCTGACGCCGAGCCCTCGCCATCGGTGATTGCCGCCGCGGCGGCCATGGAGCTTATCCACACCTTCAGCCTGGTTCACGACGATCTGCCGGCCATGGACGATGACGACCTGCGCCGCGGCAGGTCCACCAACCACAAGGTCTATGGCGAGGCGATGGCCATTCTGGCCGGCGACGCCATGACCACCATCGCCTTTGAAATCCTCGCCGCCGATGCCGACCCGGCCCTGGTCCCGGCCCTTGTCGGCGAATTGGCCCGAGCCTCCGGACCGGCCGGCATGATCGGTGGCCAGGTCCTCGACATGGATGAACGTCAGCCCCCCCGGAATCTGGCAGAACTCCAACGTCTCCATCGCATGAAAACCGGGGCGCTCCTGACCGCCTCCTGCAGAATGGGCGCCATTGCCGCCGGCGCCGATTCCCTTCAGTTGCAAGCTCTTGACGCCTTTGGCCGGCATCTTGGATTGGCGTTTCAGATCGTTGATGACATTCTCGATCAGACCTCTACCCCCCAGGAGCTTGGCAAGGCCACGAAAAAGGACGCCGCCAAGGGGAAGGTGACTTATCCCACGCTGATCGGACTGGAGAAAAGCCGTGCCGAGGCTCGCCAGCACCTTGCCGCCGCCTTGGCTGCGATTGACCCCTTTGCCGCGCGCGCCAACGGCCTGCGGGCCTTGGCCGTCTTCGTCGTCGAAAGAAATAAATGACCGCTGAATTGCCGAATTTTGCCCAAATTTGGCATTCTTCCCATTTACTCCGGCCGTCCAGCACGGTACAAAAGAACGGTCGAGGGCTGGAAATGCGGTTGGAAGTCGATTTATTTGTAGCGCAAGGTCGCATGGCCGCAGATAAACGTTCCGTCGGGGCTGCGGCGATGCCCGGGCAAGGATGCCCGGTTTGCTGGAGATCTGTTTATGGGATTGCTGGAGTCTATTCACGTTCCGACGGACATTCGTCGTCTTTCCATGGACGAATTGACGACCCTTGCCGCGGAAATTCGCGATCGTATATTTCAATCAGTCAGTAAAAACGGCGGCCACCTCGCCAGCAACCTCGGCGTCGCCGAGCTTACTATTGCCTTGCATTATGTTTATGACCTTGGCCCCTTCCCAACCGGGCCGGACTGGCTTCTCTGGGACGTCGGCCACCAGTGCTACGCCCACAAAATGCTCAGCGGCCGAACCGCTAAGTTCCCAACCTTGCGAAAAAAGGGGTCTATCGGTGGGTTCCCAAACCCCGATGAATCCCCCTACGACCTCTTCGCCGTCGGACATGCCGGCACCTCCATCAGCACCGCCGTCGGAATGGCCCGCGCCGGCGATCTCATGCGTAAGCCCGGCAACGTCATCGCCGTCGTCGGCGATGCTTCCATCGTCAACGGCCTGGCCTTCGAGGGGTTGAACAACGCCGGCACCCTCCGAAGGCAACTTCTGGTCGTCCTTAATGACAACGGCATGAGCATCAGCCAGCCCCAGGGCGCACTCAGCCAATACCTCGAACGCGTCCGTGTCAGCACCACTTACGGCGAAGCCAAGCGGCTGGCCGAGAAATTTGTCGGACGCCTGCCCCAGACCGTCGGACATACCGTCGAGCAGGTTTGGCGGCACGTCTCCGACGGCGTCAAGAGCGCTATCTGGCACGGCCAAATCTTTGAAACTCTGGGACTTAAGTATTTCGGCCCGGTCGACGGCCACGATATCCCCGGCCTCATCGACCTGCTCGCCGAAATCAAGCACGTCCAGGCTCCCGTGCTCCTGCACCTTAAGACCGTCAAAGGCAACGGTTACGAAATCGCCAGTTCCGAGCCGACACGCTTCCACAGCCCCTCGGCTTTCCAGGTCAACGGTTGCCGCGTCGAGATTCTCAAGGGCCCGGGAAAGTCCTGGACCACCGCCTTCGCCGATGCCATGATCGCCCTGGCCAAAAAAGATCGCCGCGTCGTCGCCCTCACCGCCGCCATGCCCGACGGCACCGGCCTTTCCAAGTTCGAAAAGCAAATCCCCGACCGATATTTCGACACCGGAATCTGCGAGAGCCATCTCACCGCCATGGCCGCCGGAATGGCCAAGGCCGGCATGCGACCCTTCGCCGCCATCTATTCCACTTTCCTCCAGCGAGCCTTCGACCAGGTCTGGCAGGAAGTCGCCCTCAACCATTTGCCCGTCTGCTTCTGCATGGATCGCGCCGGCTATGTCGGCGACGACGGCGCCGTTCATCATGGATTCATGGATCAGGCCTTCCTGCGACCCCTGCCGGGAATCGTCCTGATGGCCCCCAGCGACGAGGCCGAACTTAACCGCGCCCTTCGACTGGCGTTGTCCCTCGAAACCGTCTCCGCCATCCGATATCCGCGCGACAACGTCCCGGCCAAAAATTTCGAGGAGATAATCGATCCCTCGCTTCAGTCCGACGCCGGCCGGGAGTGGCAGGTCGGCCGCAGCCGCGTGCTCCGCGACGGCGCCGACGCCACCGTCATCGTCTACGGCGCTCTGGCCGAGAGTGCCATCTCCGCCGCGGCCGAATTGGCCAACGACGGCCTCGACGTTGAAATCGTCGACGCCCGATTCTGCAAGCCCGTCGATGGCGAGATGCTTTCCCGAGTTCTTCGACCCGGCCATCCCGTCTTGACGATTGAAGATCATTCCCTTCAGAACGGATTTGGTTCCGCCGTCATCGAGCATGCCGTTGCCCACGGCCTGCCGACGGCCCACATCACGCCCCTGGGCATGCCCGACCGCCTCATCGCCCATGCGACGCGCAAGCAGCAGCTTGCCGAAGTCGCCCTCGACCCGGCCGGAATCGCCCAAAGCATCCGCGACGCGATTCGCAAAGCACAGACCATCCCCGCCGAACTCGCCAAGCCGACCGTCGAGGTGTCGGTACGAAACATCAGGAATAAAACGGCGCTGGCGGGGCAGGAAGGATAAAGGCCGGTTTTACTTGCGGCGCGCGGCTTCGGACTCCCCTAAAAGCCGCGGGATTGCCATCCCGCGGTCTTCAAACGCGGCCATATCCTAACCATGAGGGGAGATTCTCTTCACACCATTTGCGATAATCCGCCATGGTGTCGAATGCCCGGTATTTGGCGTCATCCAGCACGGGCTTATACGTATGTATGAAGGCATATTTCATGCGCTGCTCCAGAGTTCGGCGCGAGGCCGCTTCGAATTCGGCAAGCCAATCGGCGGGAATTTCCGGCGTTTGCTTCATCTCTTGGATTTTACGTCCGGGTTCTCGGGATTAACATAGGAGTAAAAACCAGAAATCCGAAATCCGAATGACCAAATGAAGACGCTTTCGGATTTCGTCATTCGGATTTGATTCGTCATTCGGATTTCGGATTTCGCCCATGCATCTCCTCCTTGCCCCCGACAAATTCAAATCCTGCCTCACTGCCGCCGAGGTCGCGCACGCAATGGCCGCCGGCGCACTCCGCGCCGATCCGCGCGCGACCATCGACCTCTGTCCCATGGCCGACGGCGGAGAGGGAACCGTCGATGCCTTGGTGGCCGCCACCGGCGGCCGATTTCTCACCCGCAGGGTCACCGGACCTTTGCCGGACATGAAAGTCGAGGCTCGCTTCGGCCTACTCGCCGACGAAAAGACCGCCGTCATCGAAATGGCCGCCGCCAGCGGACTCGCCCTGCTCCGGCCCCAAGACCGCGACCCCACCCGCACCACGACCTTCGGCACCGGCGAATTGATGATGGCAGCCGCGAAGATCGGCGCGACGCGCATCATCCTCGGCATCGGCGGCAGCGCCACCATCGACGGCGGAATCGGCTGCGCCCAGGCGTGCGGTTTGCCCGTCATCCTTGAGGACGGCCAGGTTCCCTCTCCCGGCGAACCCCTCGTGGGCGCGGACGTCGGGCGCGTCGTCCTGATCAAGCATGGCCGCGGAAGCCCGATCGAAAAAATCCGCATCGAAGTCGCCTGTGACGTCGCCAATCCCCTTTGCGGCGACGACGGCGCCGCCGCGGTCTACGGCCCCCAGAAAGGCGCCACCCCGCGGCAGGTTCGCGAATTGGACTCGGCCCTTTCGCAACTGGCCCGCCGCAACGGCAAACTCGAGCAGGCCAATCTGCCCGGCGCGGGAGCGGCGGGGGGGTTGGGCTTCGCCATGGCCGCGTTCTTCGGGGCCCAACTCAAACGCGGCGTCGAGATCGTCATCGACGCGGTTGACCTTCGCCGACGTCTGACCGGCGCGGATTTATGTCTCACCGGCGAAGGAAGGCTGGATCGATCGAGCCTGAGCGGCAAGGTGGTCGTCGGGGTTGCGCGTGCCTGCCGCGATGCACAAATCCCCTGCATTGCCCTCGCTGGATCGATCGAGCCCGGAGTAGATTTCGGCTTCGAGGCGATCAAGATCGGCGATGACACGATCACGCAGGAACAATCGATGGACCAGGCCGAAACGCTCATCGCGGCGAAGATGGCGGATATTCTGCGGAACCGATCGTGATCGGATCACGGCGGCGGGCGCGTCGTCGGCGCGCCCGGAACCTTGGCCGCGGGCACCCAGCTTGCAACATCGTTGAACTGGCCGCCGTGCTTTTGCTCAGCGGGTGGCAGATTGGACCCGTCGCCGTTGTAAAAGCTATATTCCGGCTGGTCCATGCGGAAGAACATCCCATCGGCTGAATTACACCTGTCGTACACCAATGGCCGGTCCGATCCATCCGGCAGGCCTCCTTTGATCAGCACATATCCAAAGGTTTGCTTGCCGTCGCCCCAGGGATCTTTCGGCAAGCCGCTGGGCAATATGGACGCCAGTTCCTGGGCCGAATTAGGCCATCGCTTCTGCTCGAAATAAAACAGATGAGATGCCAGCGACATGGCCGCGAAGGTTTGTCCCGCGTTGACCCGGCGAAACACCTCCGTGGCTTTAGCGATGGAGGACTTCTGGTTGGCGGCGACGCCTGACCCAGGCGCAAGCTCCAACTTCAGAATCCGGTCCATGCGCGTCTCGGCATCGGTCTGATCGAGCAAGTCGGCGATCAACTTTTTTGCCGAGGCCACCGGCAGCGCATCGGTCTGCGGCCCATCCGCCGCGAGGGCAACGTTCGAGGAGATGATCATCAGCCTGGTGACCGCCAGCGCCGTGCATCCTTCGCCGACCAGATTACAGACGAGAGCTTTCTTCTCATTTCCGTCCAGGAGATCGGCCATGTGCAGTACGTAGCGAACGGAGTCCACGGCCTCGGCGTCGTGGCCATGCTCATGTTCGTACAAAGCGGCGTCACCCAGTTCGTTGGCAAGCGCACGGAAGGGATTGAGGAATTGAGTACGTCCACTAACCGGCCACGCGGAGGTGTCAATCGCCGCCGCCTGACGGGCGAGTTCGCGCGCCGGCCGGTTCTGCTCCCACGCCCGCTGCTCCGTCGTCTCCCAGGCGTTTCCGAAGGGC
Organism: Tepidisphaeraceae bacterium; assembly: GCA_050010915.1. Lineage (GTDB taxonomy): Bacteria > Planctomycetota > Phycisphaerae > Tepidisphaerales > Tepidisphaeraceae > PALSA-1353. The sequence goes on from JBEKKC010000010.1 coordinate 36,426, forward strand.
GGATAATCGGGATAGATGTCGTTGGAAGAGGCCGGGCAATCAACTTTGATCAACGCCGCCGCGCGCAGATAGATGTCGGCCGCGTTGGCCGGGCCGCCGGAAGGCGCGGTGGAGGCGAGCGGCGGCGGGGCGGCTAAAGCGCCTTCCAGGCCGCTCGACCACGCGTAAGATTCGATTACAGAAAACGCGGCTCCCGCCAGGATCAAACACAGCACATTCGCCGCCAGCACTGCGAGTTTTCGCCGATCGGCCATGGCCCGCCATTCCTTTGGAGCACCCTGATTCTAAGGATCACCTTATATCAGTAGGCGTAGGACTCGGCAACAATTTCGGCACGAGGAAGAAAAATACCCCAAGCGCCGCCGCGGCTTTCAGCATGCCATGGGCCGATGACGCTGGAGAAACCGATAAACCTCGACGGCGAACCAATCGCGGCGGCGGCAAATGCACTACAGGCGTGGACGAAGGATCGACATTAACGCTTAACTTAGCCGCGAAGTCTTACGCGGCCGCAGAGCGAGGGACGACAGAGCGATGGCGGCGAGCGCTCCCGAAGCCGGTTCCGGAATGGGAGTGGGAACAGCGGTAAACGCAACGTCGCCATCGATCCAGGAGGCGGTCCCTCCGTTCGGGCTAAATGCGGTTGCGTTGGTGTCAATCACCATCTGGTAGGTTGTCGCTCCGGGTGCGACGGGAGTGGCAAAGTTGAATCCGATGACATCCCCCAAAGCAGAGCGATCCACTGAGGTGGGGAAAGCCGAGCCGCCCCCAACGGGCGTATCGTCCGCATAAGTGGTAAGGCCCTCAAAATCGGTGACGCTGAAGCGTTTTATGCTGTCCCCGCTGTTAGGGCTGCTAGAGAATTGGTAGACGAAATCCAGAGTGCCACCGGCTTCATCCCAAACCTGCGAATCCAATAAACCGGAATAGACAGAGCTAAGACTCACAAACGGAACAGGGCCAGAGTCGTAAACTTTGGCGACGCCGTAAGTGCCGCCGCCCGTGGTCGGAATTGAACCGCCCGGTAAAAGGAGTGCGGCCCTGGCTCCGCTCGCCAGACAGCCGAGCAAAGCCGCCGAAGCGACGAACGACCCGGTCCACGTCCCGACCCAAGCTGCAAAGGCCCTGTGATGAGTTCGCATGTTTCTTCTCCGCTCCCAATTGATCCTAAAAGGCTGGGCTATCCATTCTTCGCATGATGACGACGGCGACGCGACAAAAGGCCAAACGCGGCGACTGCCAGGGTGCCCGCCGTCGCGGGCTCCGGCAACGGCATGGTGACGGCGGTGCCAAAAGGAATCGGAACAAAAGTGCTGGCGACGCCGCCGTCGATCAAATTGGCCATCCCGCTGTTGTATGAAAGCGAATTGGTCTTGACCATCAAATAGTCGGTGTCCTGCCCGGCGGCGATCCCTGTCGGTGGGCTAAAATCAAATCCAATGGTCTGACCATTATTGAAAGTTCCGCGCGTCGCATCCGATGGCGCGACCGCGCCGCTGCCATTCACATAGTCCACGTCCGTCGTGAAGTTGGCGAAGCTCATCACCGAAAGTCTGTTGGGGTTATCCGGGCCGCCGGTAACGTCAATCCAGTAGACGAAATCCAACGTCGAGTTCGGATTCACCGTGTCGTGGAACACTTCATAATGGAGAGTCCCGGAAAAAGCGGTTTGGGACTGCGCGTTTAAGCCGTCGAAGGGGACACCGGCGCCGGAGTTGGGGTCGGGCACGACCAGAGCGCCGGGAGGAATAGAAAAGCCTCCCGTGAGATTCGGGACGGAATTCTGGCCAGTCGTATCGCCGGGATTGATGATCACCGCTCGTGCCGCGCTGGCGGCGAGAAATGCAGCCCCAAAAGCGACGCCGCAAACCGTGTTAGCGACATCGGCACCCCAAAATTTACGCGCAGCAGGATTCTGTTTCATCTCATCCGCTCCACTTTCCACTTGGTTTGGTCTAGCGCTGACTATTAAACCAACCTGATTCTCCGCGCCGACCTTGCATGTGATAACCTACCGTGGTCGGCTACAAATGCAAGCAAAAAATTCTAAATCTTCGCGGATCGAATATGCGCCTTTGCGTTAACAACCTCTTAATAATAAATTGGTTGCGCATTTCTCATAAGAACCCACTCCCGCAAAGGTTGTGATTCTTCATAGGCCCGATAAATAGTGAATTCCCCCCTTCTTATATTATAAAATCCGAAAGCCGTGTCGCAATTTTTCTGGCGGATGTCGCAATTATCGATTTTGGGTGCTTCGCGCAACGAAACGGAGCGACAGATCAGGCCAAATCTCACGGGACGGCTTTGGAGCTGCGCGCAAATTTGAACGCGTGCTTCCCCGAATCCATGTCAATTGAGATGGTATCCCCTTCCCCGAATTCGCCGTTCAGGATTTTGCCGGCTATGGGGTTCTCGATCCGCTGTTGAATCACCCGCTTCAGCGGCCGCGCGCCGTAGGCCGGATCGTATCCCTCTTCCGCCAGCAGCTTCACCGCCGCCGGTGTCACCGACAATTTCAGGCGCCGTTCGCCCAGCCGCTTGCGCAGGTGGTCGATCTGGACATCCACGATTTGAGCGATCTGTTCTTTCGACAACGAATGGAACAGAATCGTCTCGTCGATCCGGTTGAGGAATTCCGGACGGAAATGATCCTTCAGCAGCGATTTGACCGCCGCCTCGATTTCCCACGGTTCGGCCTGCTTTTCGGCCAGCTTTTGGATTTCCGCGCTGCCGAGGTTGCTGGTCATGACGATGACCGTATTCTTGAAGTTCACGGTTCGGCCCTGCCCATCGGTGAGGCGGCCGTCGTCCAGAACCTGAAGCAGAACGTTGAACACGTCCCGGTGCGCCTTTTCGATTTCGTCGAACAGGACGACCGAATACGGCTTCCGCCGCACCGCCTCCGTCAGCCGCCCGCCTTCCTCGTAACCGACGTAACCCGGCGGGGCGCCGATCAGCCGCGCCACCGAATGCGGCTCCATGAACTCGCTCATGTCGATCCGCACCATCGCGTTTTCATCGTCGAACAAAAATTCCGCCAACGCCTTGCAAAGTTCCGTTTTGCCCACGCCCGTCGGACCGAGGAAAAGAAAGCTTCCGATCGGCCGGTTCGCATCGCCCAACCCCGCGCGATTCCGCCGCACCGCGTTCGACACCGCCCGCACCGCCTCCTCCTGCCCGATCACGCGCTTCCCCAGACGCTCTTCCATCTTCATCAGCTTGTCCCGCTCCCCCTCCAGCATCCGGTTCACCGGCACCCCGGTCCACCGGCTCACCACCTCCGCGATCTCCTCGGCCGTCACTTCATCCTTCACCATCGCCTGGCCCGACTTCTGCAAGTCCCGCAAACGCTGATTGGCCTGTTCGGCCTTCCGATTCAACTCCCGCATCTCGCCGTACTGAATTCGCGCCGCCACCTCCAAATTTCCCTGGCGCTGGGCCTGTTCCAGCTCGACCTGCTTGTTGTCCAACTGCTCCTGGAGCTTTTTGATCGCCCGCATCGCGCCCACTTCGTTCTCCCAGCGCGCGGTGAGCTTGGTGTTCTCCTCCTGCAAACCGGACAGTTCCTTTTCCGCCTTGGCCCGCTGCTGTTGCGAGGCCGGGTCCTTCTCCCGCCGAAGCGCTTCCAGCTCGATCTGAAGCTGCATGATCCGCCGCCGGATTTCGTCCAGCTCCGCCGGCATCGAATCGTTTTCAATCCGCAGCCGGCTCGCCGCCTCGTCGATCAGGTCGATCGCCTTGTCCGGCAGGAACCGGTCGGTGATGTACCGATCCGACAAAACCGCCGCCGAAACGATCGCGTTGTCCGTGATCCGCACCCCGTGATGCGTCTCATATCGTTGTTTCAGCCCCCGAAGGATCGCGATCGTGTCCTCGACGCTCGGCTGCGAAACGACAATCGGCTGGAACCGGCGCTCCAGGGCCGCGTCCTTCTCGACGTGCTTGCGATATTCATCCAGCGTGGTCGCCCCGATGGTGCGCAGCTCGCCCCGGGCCAGCGCCGGCTTCAGCAGGCTGCCGGCATCCATCGACCCCTCCGCCTTCCCCGCTCCCACGACCGTGTGCAACTCGTCGATGAACAGGATGATCTGCCCATCGCTGCCCGTGACTTCCTTGATGACCGCCTTAAGCCGGTCCTCGAATTCGCCCCGGTATTTCGCCCCGGCGATCAACGCCCCCATGTCCAACGCGATGATCCGCTTGTTCTGCAAAACGCTCGGCACGTCGCCGTTGAGCATCCGGATCGCCAGGCCCTCGACGATCGCCGTCTTGCCCACGCCCGGCTCGCCGATGAGCACGGGATTATTTTTCGTTCGCCGCGACAGCACCTGCATCGTCCGCCGGATTTCCTCGTCCCGCCCGATCACCGGATCGATCTTTCCCTGCCGGGCCATCTCGATCAGATCCCGCCCGTACCGCTGTAGGGCCTGATATTTGTCCTCGGGGTTCTGATCCGTCACCCGCTGCCCGCCTCGGATTTCCTTCAGCGCCGACAGGATCGCGTTGTGATTCACCCCGCTTACGGAAAGAATCTCCTTCGCCTCGCTTTTTACCTGCGCCAGCGCCAGCAGCAAATGCTCCGTGGAAATGTATTCATCCTTCAGCCGGTCGGCTTCCTTCTCGGCCTGGTTGAAAACGTCGTTCATCGCCCGGCTCGGCCCCGTCTGGGTTCCCGTAGCCTTGGGCAATCGATCAAGCTCGTCCGAAACAATCTTGCGCAGACGATCCGGGTCGGCCCCCAGCTTCTGCAATAGCGGATTGAACACGCCATCGGTTTCGGAAAGCAAAGATGAGAGCAGATGCAGCGGCGTGATCTCCGCATGGTTCGATTCCTGCGCGCTCTGCTGAGCGCGCCCGATCGCTTCCTGGGCCTTTATGGTCAGCTTGTCAAATCGCATGGTATCTCCGACCCCCTGGAGCAAATCGAAGGCCAAGAGGGTTCTATTTGCATCATATTGAGAGGACAATAGTTACGATGAACACCTCCGGATCGGGGAGAAGCCAAACTGCAAATTTGGCAGGTTTGGGATTTGGAGAGGCCGTCCAGCCATTTTGCCATTTCCATGTGTCGCGAAATCTGGAGTATTTTTCTACTTTTGCGTCAAAAATGTCCCACTCGTGCCCCAAAATGTGCCGTAACCCCCCCCTCCCCCCTCGCTGCGCGAGAAAGTTGGGCAGAGGAGCAGTAGAACAAGGTAGAGGCGGAAAGGAAAGGGAGCGGAGAAGATGGGCCAATCGACCACACGGCCTCCGAACAATAGCCTAACTGTTGCCGGCTCGCAAGGAAAAAATTCGGGGCTGATTTGTTTGCTACTTAAAGGGGGAGAGCGGAATGCCGGCGTGAGCGATTTAGTAGGTTGTCTGATAAAGCGCTCACATCCTGGCTCCGTTGGTGACATCGCGGTTTCATTCCTGGGAGAGTAACGTTGTTCGCGCGCGGCGTTCAGTAAATTCCTAATGGCTCGCCCAGTTCCCGCGCACGCCTCTCCGGCATCCAATACGACAGCCGACCGGGACTGTAGCCGGGAATGACATGCGGCGAGGGCTTAAGTTCCCATATTGGTTCGATGCGCACACCGGTCAGATGATGCTCGCGGATCACGTTCACCACGCGCTCAGTAACAAACACGAACTTTGGCATCGGCCAAACCATGAAAAAGTCGCTGCCGTCCCACTTGCTTTCATCAATCAACTGCGTCGCATCGGTCAAGTCGGTGTATTGTAAACTGCCACAGACGGCGCAGGATTTAGATTCATCGAGCCGGATTCCGGATTCTGGCTTGGCCATTCCTGCCCAGCCTGTTACCACCAGTTCCCAAAGTCTCGGCGGGCGGTCCGGCGACTTTTCAAACCGCGCTTTCACGGGCTTCACTTCAAACCCGGACAACTCATGCTGCCGGAAGAGATCTAGGACATGATCCTGAAACAGCTGTTCACTCAACGAGGTCCGAATGAAGTCCTCTAACGATCCATCCGACAAGACAACGCTCAGGTTGGTCAATCGTTTGCCCGCACGTTGATGGGCAGAATAATGCTTCCCCAGCAATCCAAGGTGCTTACCGAGTTCGAACAGTTCGCCGCGCCATTCGATGCCTGGGTCGGCAGGACATCTAACGGTTTCCAGTTCGACTTTACCATCGTCCCAATCAGCCTTGGGCGGCGAATCAGGAGAGCGCAGAAACCAGAATTGATTGCTCATAAAGCTAACCTTCTGCCCTAGAAGCCGAGGGAATGGAACCGGGATGACTGGAACCCGGATGTAATCGCCTTAGGCCGTTTGGCAGAGTGCTCAGGTGCGCTTTCCATTATCTTCATCGGTTCAACTTCTCGCCATCGCTCCCGGCTTGCGTTTGAATTGCCGCAGCCACGTGGCGGGGCGATGCGTCAATGCGATCCCAAACAGGATCGTCGCTCGGAACGATCCCCACGGGGTGTAGCGCGCGAAATCGTGGGCGGCATCCGTATACCGGGCGAGGCCGCGGGCGACGATTCGATCGGTTTTCTCCTTGTATAAATTGTCCACGGCGGTCCAATCGGCGTCGGGGGAAAAAGACTCGGGCCGATGCGCTGGTTCATCAGGGCGAGGTGCTTTGCCAACAATTCGTCGAAGCCGGCGTTGATCAGAATATAGCGGTGCGTCATCGCGTCCAGTTCGATCATGCCGGCGTCGTTAATCGTGATCACGATGCTTCCATCCTTGAAGCGGCTCATGAGAAGGGTTTTGGCCTGCCGAAAAGCGCCGATGGATCCATCGGCGATGAGCGCCAGGATGGTCCGATCGGTCGAGAGATAGAGGGCGGCGAACAGCGTCTTCTTGTACTTGATGTGATGTCCGGTGCAACAAAGCGTAAATCCGTGGGCCAGCGCCGCGTCGGTCATCAACTGGAGGTACCTGGTTTGGACCTTCATTTCCCCGGCTTCGAACATGCGTATCGCGCGCTTCTCGAAACAGCCGACGATAAATGCCGGGATGAACGGCACGGCGAACAGGAGGAGGATTTGCAGGTGAATGAGCCAGTGCATCGTGTCCGCTCCGTGGCGGCCGACCGTTTCACCCACCCCAAGCCGACCAGCAGTCAGCTACAATAGATCGCTTCGGCCACCATCTTCTCCACCCCCTCGGCCCTCGGCAAGTTCAGGCGGCGCCTCGAGGCCCCGAATCGGAGCGAATGCCCGACCGCAACTTTGGCAGCCTTGGGACTTAATCGGATATCTAAACTTGCCGTGCTTTGTGGACGATAGATGTATGCATAGGCCGCGCTCGGCGCGGTTTCTTACTTTAACGGAGGATCGGCAATGAAGCGCAAATCGATGGGTTGGATCATTTTGGCGGGCTGTGTGCTCTCTGTGGCCCTGGCGGTATTCAGCAGTTGAATTGCATTCCAAGAACGATTCGCCTAAAAGAAGGCTAAATAACGCCTTTGTAGGCTTTCGACGTTCGAATTGAGGGAGGGCTGGATACGGGTTGAGCGGGATGGGGTAGCCTAGACGTCGGTTTATTTGCCGCAGCCACCAATGTTTTCCGTGTTTTCGGGAAGGGATTCACATGGCCGCTGCAAGGGCGACTCGATGGAGCGGGCTTGTTGGGGAACGTTCTCGGTTTGGTAAGTCCCACCGCCGTTCGGAACGGACATTGGCTAGAGCAATCATTGAATCCCTCGAACCGCGTGTCTTATTGTCTTCGTCGTATATTGGAGCATACCAATCGCAACCGCTCCCAGACCTTCCAACAAGCACTTCGCCTGTCCCCGGCTTTTCATATTCCACGCCTGCCTCATTGGATGGGGCATTGCCGGCTGGAGTAAATGCCTTCAATCCTCCGGTTGACGTATCCGTAGGCGCGGCCTCGGGCAGTCCGGCTATAGCGGCGTCAAGTCTCACCGCCGGTCCAAATAATACGATCACCGTTACTGGGAATGAGCTGAGCACTTATAGCGGCGAGACGCACGGGAGTGCATATTCCGATTCACAATTTCTCGTCTATGGCGAGTCTGGTGGCGTCGGTACTCTGGCCCCCGCCCAAACTCAGGACACGTTGAACACCGCGTCAACTTCCGCCGGGGGTGCGCTGGTTACCATCCCTTCAAGCGAGCCTGGCGATTCGATGTATTTGATCTGGGCCGAAAATGCGAACGGCGCCACCACGCCAATTGCCATCAATCAGACCAATGCGCAATGGTTCTCGTTGATTCCCTCCACGACCGAAATCTCCAGCCCACCGTCACAGACCACCGGCGGCGTATTGACTACCTACGCGTCGTCCGGCCAGACCGTGTATGTCTATGGGCGTAATTTGTCGAATGGAACGACGTCATGGGTATACCTTGAGAATACCGCCGGAACCGCCGGTGAATACGCTCCGGTGTCTTCGGTCAATCCGTATCAAGTGGAGTTTACGCTGCCCGGCAACTTACCGAGCGGAGCCTATCGGGTTTGGGTGAATAATGGCCTGGGCGGCAACTACGGCTGGTCCGAGGCGCCGGGAATAATTTCCACCACCGAATCGCCAACAGCCTATCCCACCGAAGGCGAAGCAGGCTGGTTTGACGTTACGGCGTCCCCATATAACACTGACAATACTGGAAAAAACGACGCATACCCCGGAATCGAGGCCGCGCTCACGGCCATAGCAACATATCGAAGTAAGGCCGGTAACGCAAATGCGCCCGTCACGCTGTACTTCCCCAATGGAACATATAATGTCGTGGGTGACACGAATCATGACGAACAGATTTTATTGCCATCAAACATCCAAGTTCTAGGCGCTTCGCGCACCGGAACGACTTTGGAATTTGCGCAGGAGGCAGATACGGGTTATGGACTGTTTGACATTGGCTTCAATGACTCCATCAATAATCCCTATACCAATGTTGAGTACAACTCGCTTACGATCACGTATTACGGCCCAGACACAGGCACGAACGGGGACTTAATTCGCGCACAATACGGACGAAACCTCGTATTCACTAATGTCACGTTGAACTCGGAAAGTCTTGAGGCGGTTGATTTTTGCGATGGCAGGCAGATCACGGTGATGAATTCGTCCGTAATCGGGGGTGGAGTCGGGGACGAGCTGTTTGTCGGAGGCACACAAAACGTCACCATAATGAATGACGAGTTCTATCTCGAATATGGCACGGAGGCGGCCGTTTATACGGGGAATAACGGCAATTTCGCATTTTTCGATTCGACGGCCCAGGATTATAACGACTCTCTGAATGCCGAAAATCTACCGAACGATCCAACCGGGTGGGGACAGGGCCGGTTGCTGGAAGACAACGTTTACGATGGGAGTATTTCAAACGAGTATATCGGAGGCAACCAAACCATCGGTTTAGGTTCACCCACGCGAATCAATGGTGGGGAGCAGATTCTCTTTGAAAATGGCGATGGAAACGAGGCCAATGGCAAGGTGCAGTCGGTTTCGGGCGACACGATTGTTCTGCCGCTTTCCGCCGAGGTGACATTGACCGGAACGACGGTCAGTGCGTCGCAGGTTACGAAAACCCAGCAAACTACGGTCGTTGGAAACTTCAGTGGGGCGCCCTCTACGGGCGAAATTGTCATATACGATGGACAACTGTTGACAATCGGGTCAGTCACTGCAAGCTCCGCAGGCAATCCGTATACGTTGACGCTCGATGGACTCTTTACCGCGGACCCCGCCGACGGCAATTCGCTGGTGATAGTAAACCCCCCGTCCAGCGGCCAAAGCGCCATCGTGGCGAACGGCACTGGGATGGGTCAAATCGCGACCGTCCAGTCCGTGGTTCAGGGAACAAACTCGGTTACGCTCACGTTGTCCGGCGGTTTGCGAATACCGCTCGACACGAGCAGCGTGGTTGTCACAAGCAACACCGTCACAAATTCGGTGATCTACAACAACACTTTGCAGGATCAGACCGGACCGTATGGCGCTACCGCCGATGCCGGGCCTGCCTTAAACCCCAATGTTGGGTTGGGAGCGGCTGGGGGAGTTCAGCTAGCCAACGGTGCATACAACGTTGTGATCGACGGTAATACGATTGAAAATACCAATGGCGGTATAGTCCTCTATGGGTTTAATCTCGCAGGCTATAACGGTGTCAGTTGTTTCATAGACATTGCGAATAACACGATAGAAAACGTCCACGAGTCCGGAATAACCATATCGCCGAACACATTACCTCAAGATTTGGCAGACGTCGGCGTCAACGTGAGAGGCAACACCATCGAGTGGAACGATTCGGCGGAATGGAGTAATGCACTCACGCTGAATGCCCATATTTACTATGGACTTGGCGATGGTGATACCGAGCCGGAATTCGTGAATCCGGACGACACCCAAAATCCGACGGGCATCATAATTGGCGGAAGCACGCCGGATGAAGCACACATCGAGAGCGCTGCGCACTACGGGGGCCAATGGACGCCCGGCCAGACAACCGCGACTTTGACCGTTGTCGAGCAGAATGTCGTTACCACCGCGATCGGTGGGCAATCCGCTTTGGGGCTTGGCGTGTTTCAAGATCCCGACGTGCTCGTCTGCCAGAACACATTTAACGCGGGTAGCGCGCCAGATACGAGCGTACCGGCGGTGGCATTTTGTGATCTCTACGCTGCCAATATTGGCGTAATCACCGATCCTCAAGCCCTTCTCTCGGGCAATATCTATGAGAATTACAGCCAGTCCTGCGTCGAGACGCAATTCACCGGAGCGCAGGATCATACGCCATCGGAAGGAATGCTTCCGACGCCACTTTTACAAACGCCTAATTACGCCTTTTCACTTACCGTACTGGCAGGCCAACACGGCGAGTTGAGTCTCCCAATTCTCGATGACGGCGTATCAGCGCTACGTTGGAGCGCCACGAGTAGTTCGTCCTCGCTGACCTTCCTGTCGTCGAGCGGCTCAATAAACGCCGAAAGCAGCGGGAACGCGGTGCTGGTCATTGATACGTCAACGGCAGGCAGCGGTACATATACCGTGACTATCTCAGATGGCGGGCAGGAGAAAGAGATATCAATATATCTAAACGTGCTTCAGGGGGTGAGTGACGTAATCGCATTGGACACGTGGAAGGGAACGGTTTCGACTGAGTGGAGCAATCCCAATAATTGGAGTGGGTCCGTAACACCAGACAGCAATGATAATGTGGTGATCAATAGCGGCACCGTGACAGCAAGCTCTGCGTTCAGCATCGCAGGGCTGGTCTTGAACGGGGGCACGCTGCAATTGGGTATTGACGGAGGCAACGGAATATACACAGCGTCGTCCTTGACGATCAGCAACGGTGGAACTCTAGATGTGGGCAATAATGAACTGATCATAAACTACGGAAACAATGCAGATCCGAAGACCACGATTCTGTCGTACCTGAGAAGCGGCTACAACGGCGGAAGTTGGACCGGCCCGGGCATCGACAGTTCCGCTGCCGCGTTGAGCAAGGGCGCCTACGGGGTCGGATTCGCGGATGGTGCGGATGGCATCGTCCGGGGCCTCAGCAGTGGCCAAATTGAATTGAAGTACACGCTGAATGGCGACGCCAATTTGGATGGGATGGTCAACGGCGCTGACTTCAACATCCTGGCGGCGAACTTCAACCGGAGCGTCACCGGCTGGGACCAGGGCGATTTCAACTACGATGGCCTGGTCAACGGCGCGGACTTCCTCGACCTGGCGGCGAACTTCAACCAGGGGATTAACCTCAACACGCCGGGGCTGCTAGCGGGCAGCGGAGCGATATACACGATTACCGGAAGTACCGGGGCGCAGACGCTCGATATCCTTTCCGGCTCGGTAACCCTCACCACTGATTTGTCCACGATGCTTCCGAATTATTCCCTCCAGATTGAAAACGGCGCGAGCGTGATATTAGCGAGCGATCAGCACATTGGAGCCTTGCAACTGGTCGGGAGCGGAAGCCTCGACATGAGCAACTACACCATGTTTATCAACTATGGATCGAATTCCGATCCGATATCTGTCATCGCCGGTTACATCAGGAGCGGCTACAACGGGGGAGGATGGAACGGCCAAGGGATCATCTCCACGGCGGCACAAACGCGCACCAACGGCCTGTACTATGGCCTGGGCTATGCCGACGGCAAGGATGGGGTCGTTTCGGGATTGTCTTCGGGCCAGATCGAAATCAAATACACGCTCCTCGGCGACGCCAATCTGGACGGTCTGGTCAACGCTGCCGACTTCAACATCCTGGCGGCGAACGTCAACCAGAGCGTCACCGGCTGGGACCAGGGCGATTTCAACTACGATAGCCTGGTCAACGGCGCGGACTTCCTCGACCTGGCGGCGAACTTCAACCAGGGTGCCAGTGGAGCGTCGGTGGCATCGTCGGCCGCGGTCCTGGCCGCGCCCGCCGCGCCGGCAGTGGCTTCAAGAACTCCGACGATGACGACTTCGACGATCGAGTTGACAGCCAATACGCCCGCCGCCCCGGCCGTTGATTCGGCGCCATTGTCGGTCGCAACCGTCGCCACCAAGGCAAACGCCGCGGTACCACCGGGTTCGAAGTCCAAGCCGGTCAGCGTTTCCAAAGCCGTGATTGCGAACGGAAGATCAAAGGCTTCCGCCGTGACGACTTATGCGGCCAGCGTTGTGACGATCCCGACCGCTGGATCGACGACGACCCCGCAGGACACCAACAATAAGAACGCCAAGTTTCTCGCGGATCGATAATGGAAGGTGAGTTGGCAAACGGCGCCGACGTCAGGCGACAAACGCTTCCGTCCTACGCCAACGAGTAGCGGCTGCCCCGTTCATCCTTCAACTCCTGCTCGATTTGTTTCAGCGTCCGAAGCAAGCTCCTAACAGCCTGCTGCTTCATCCGTTCGGTTTTCTTCGGCAGCCTTTGAACGTGGGTAGCGATGGTGGGCATTGTGCGCTAAAAGCGTTTCAGGCGGTGTCTGCGGGAGATCCTTCGTCCGGCTCTCATTTCTTATGCCCGCCGCCGCCACTCCCTCCGCCTCCGCCCCCTCCGCCCGCTCCTTGTGGGGTTGTCATGTGTTGCTGGAAAATCAAGCCGAGGAGTGCGGGAATGAAGATCGACGCCGGTAGCAGGAACGGCTGGAGCTTCAGGTGATCGGTCATTTGTTTGGCGCCATCCTGATATTGGTAAATCAGGCCGAGGATTCCGAACACCATCATGAACGCGCCCTGGAGGCTGGTGTACATCATGACGCTGCCGCGGAAGAGCACGAACGACAGCATTCCAAATCCGACCAATCCGACGAGCGCTCCGGCCCAGACGACATTCGGGTCGAGACCGACCGCGTGCCAGACGCTGGCGCCCATCAGCGCGCCGAACATTCCGCCCATCAGCGCCACGGCGTATTTCATGGTGGGCCAGGCGATGGCGGCCGCGGCCACGGCGCAGAGGACCGCGCCGATCGTTGCCGCATCCCCTTCTTTGCCCCAATAGTTCCCGATGTACGCTCCCACCATCGCCGCGTTCAGCAGCACCAGGGCCTTGAAAATCTGAATGCCGAACAGCAGGTACACGATCCCCACGATGATCAGCATCGCCGCCACGCCGGGCGTCATCTGCTGGCACCAGGAGATCAGGTCGTGCTGATGCGGCCAGGTCTTGGGAACGTCCGCGAAAAAAGTCTCGGACTTCTTGAACGAATAGGAAGACTGGGAAATTGTCGCGAGCATTTGCGATAGCATTGAATAGCCCTTAATCAGCGGCCTGATGCTTGACATCCTTTTCTTTTGCTCCGTCGGGAGCTTTACCCTTGGAATCGCCCCCGGAATCACCTTGCGCGGACTGGATCAAGGGATTCGTGCGCCATTGGAAGATCGCCCCCAGCCCGACGAGTCCGGCGAGCAGGGCAAGCTGGTCCGAGGTGCGGCGCGGCACCTGCGCCAGCACCTGCGGATCGATCCGCGACAGCGCCGTCACGGCCGCCGGCAACAGCAGCGAAATCCCCGCGGCGCTCCAGAGCAGCGCGATTCCCACGCGCGGCCACAGCAGCGCGGCGCTGATCCCCACCAGCATGGCCGCCACCGCCGAAAATCCCAGGCATTGCTGCATTGTCTCCGGCACGTTTTGCCACAGGCTGGCCAGGTATTGCGGAAGTGTCTGGGCCGGATCATATTCCGGCCATCGCCAATGAAACTCGGCCCCGCGCGTCGCCCAAAGCACCAACGCGGTCCAGACGGTCAGCACCGCCCCCAGCCATGCGCCAACCCAAATCCGATGAAAGACGTATGCGCTCACGCCCAGAACCATCGCTCCGCCTACCGCCGGCGCCATCGGATCGACTTGCCAATGGCACCACAGCGGCAATTTCATCCCGATCGCCGTTCCCATCGCCACCGCCGCAAGCGTCAGCATCGACCGGCTCATTCGTGCCCCGGCGATCCACAGCGACAGCCCCATGATCGAACCCACCACGGCCGCGATCAACGTGATCGTGCCGGGCTGGCGCGGCAACAGCGTTACCAAGTGCTGGAACAAAACCTGCACCTCTTACCTCAGTTATCGACCACCCCGGCGCGATTTCTCCACCCAACCCCGACCCCCGTCCCCGGCGGCGCCGCGCTATTACTCTTTGCGCTGGTTGCGGTTAAAATCGCCAAGGCGGAAAGTGATCTTGACCTATGCCCGATAAAAAAAAGATTGGCCTTCTGGCGGCAATGCTGCTGTTTCTGATTACCGTCGGCGCCGCGGTCTTCGTCGTGAAGGTATATCTCTTTTCACCCGGCTCGGATGATTCCGCCGGCACCGCCCAGAATGCCGCCGCGGAGGCGCAGCCCGGACAATCGCAAATTCAGGTCGGCATTCTCCTGAGCGATTTCTCGGCCACCGGGCCGCATCGGCAATCGACGCCTTATGGTTATCAGACCCAGCTTCGCGCTCTCAAAACCTTGCGCGATCCGCTGATTCATTTGGTTCCCGTGATCGAGCCGAATACCGCCGACAAGGGCGCACTGCCTCGAATCCTCCGCC
>JBEKKC010000011.1:0-49363 GCA_050010915.1 Tepidisphaeraceae bacterium
AATGCGCTGTGGGATGAAGAGCGGATCGACGAGGCGATCGCGGCCTATTCCAAGGCCGTGGAACTCAATCCGGCGCATCTCAGGGCCAATTGGAGCCTGGGCAAGATTCTCGCCCGGCAGGGCCGGCTGGATGAGGCGATCGTTTGCTTCCGGAGGGCGGTGGATGGGAACCCCACCAACGCCAAGGCCCAATTTTTTCTTGGACACACGCTGCAAAGGGCGGGCCGGGTGGAGGCGGCATCGGCGGCGTATCGCGAGGCGATCAGGCTCAGGCCGGACACGCCGGAGTGGGAATTCAAATTGTCGGCGTTATTGGGAGATCGTTCGGTCGCAACCGCTCCCACGCAATATGTCCGCGAATTGTTCGAGGAATACGCGCCGAAATTCGACAAACATCTGGTCGAGAAACTGAAATACCAGGCGCCGCAACAACTGCTGCGGGCGGTTCGGGCGGCGACGCCGCGGCGGGATTTGGACGTGCTGGATTTGGGCTGCGGCACGGGATTGTGCGGGCAGGAGTTTCGTCCGTACGCCCGCCGGCTGGTCGGGGTGGACCTGTCGCCGGCGATGATCCGCGCGGCCGGGACACGCGGGATTTACGATCAGTTGATCACCGGCGAGATATTGCCGGCGCTTCGGGACGCGCCGGAAAGTTACGACGTCATTGTGGCCGGGGACGTGCTGATTTACGTCGGGGATCTGACGGATTTCATGCCGGCCGTCGCCCGGGCGCTGCGAAGCGGCGGGCTGTTCGCCTGCTCGATCGAAGATTACGACGGCCAGGGGTTCTTCCTGCACTCCGAAGAGCGATTCGCGCATTCGATCGGGTATGTTCGCGAAATGGCCTCGGCCAGCGGGCTGACGGAGATTTCCGCCGACAAAGCCGCGATCCGATGCAACGCCGGCGCGGAAGTTGGCGGCTGGATCGTGGTTCTCGGCAACTTGACTGAATAGGGTCATTTGGATTGCAGAAGCCTTGCGCGGACGATACTTGGACAAGCGGCGTCGGACGCGGGGGCATCGGCCCGGTCGGACGGCAGCTCACCGCCGAAATATCGCCGCTGAAAATAGAGAGAAACGTTCACCAGGCCGATGAGCACGGGGACTTCCACCAGCGGCCCGATGACGGCGGCGAAGGCGGCGCCGTGGTTGATGCCGAACACGGCGACGGCGACCGCAATGGCCAACTCGAAATTGTTGCTGGCGGCCGTGAAGGAGATCGTCGCGGTCTTGGAGTAGTCGGCACCGAGCCGTCGGCCCATCCAGAAACTCAGCAGGAACATCGCCACGAAGTAAATCAGCAGCGGCGCCGCGATGAGCACCACGTTCATCGGCTGGCTGACAATTTTCCGGCCCTGGATGGCGAACATGACAACGATCGTGAAAAGCAGTGCCACCAGCGTGAGGGGGCTGATGCGGGGAATGAATCGCGTCTCATACCATTGCCGACTCCTGGTCCGCAACAGGACGGCTCGCGTCAACATGCCGGCGATGAAGGGAATGCCGAGATAAACGAATACGCTGCGGGCGATCTGGGCGATGCCGACCTGAACGATCGCGCCCTTGAGGCCAAGCAGCGGCGGCAAGACGGTGATGAATATCCAGGCGTAACCGCTGTAGAACAGCACCTGGAAGATGCTGTTGAACGCCACCAGCCCGGCGGCGTACTCGGAGTCGCCTTTGGCAAGTTCATTCCAGACAATGACCATGGCAATGCATCGCGCCAGCCCGATCAGAATGAGCCCGACCATGTACTGGGGGTGGTTGTGCAGGAACAGGACGGCCAATGCGAACATCAGCGTCGGCCCGATGATCCAGTTCTGGACCAGGGACAAACCTAACACCCTCCAATTGCGGAACACGTCACCGAGTTCCTCATACCGAACCTTCGCCAGCGGCGGGTACATCATGAGGATAAGTCCGCAGGCGATCGGCAGGTTGGTCGTGCCCACCTGGAACCGATTGATGAAGCGCTCGATGCCGGGCGCGGCATATCCCAAGCCGATTCCTGCGGCCATTGCGGCAAACATCCACAGCGTGAGATAGCGGTCGAGAAATGAAAGCCGTTTAGTCACGTCTTGCCTCGGTTGAACACAAGCCCTGCGGAAGCATCTCGATGAATGCGCGGATTTCGTCGCGCACACGGCGATAGTGGGCCAGCGCCTCGGCCTCGGTCTTTGCCGATTTCGCGAGCCTCGGCGGATCGTCAAAGCCCACGTGAACGACCCTGGTTTTTCCGGGGAATACGGGGCAAGCCTGGTGAGCGTCATCGCAAACCGTGACGACGTAATCGAAGGGTACGTCCTTTAGCTCATCGACGTGTTTGGACCGCTGGCCACCGATGTCGACGCCCGCTTCCCTCATCGTCTGGATCGCGAATTTGTTCAAGCCATGCGCCTGGATGCCGGCGGAATAGGCTTCGATGCTGCCGCTCTTGAGGCGCCGCGCCCACCCCTCGGCCATCTGGCTGCGGCAGGAGTTGCCGGTGCAGAGAAACAGAACCTTGAGCTTGTGCATCGGCTTGAAACTCCATTCGCATAAGCGGATATAGCTCGGCGAACAAAATCAGTTGCAACACGTCTTTGAGCCGCGGCAGCCGACGGCTCGCCGCCGGGCGTCCTTTGCAAGATCCGGGACGTCGGCAAAACAGCAGGAAAGACACTCCAGCACTTTTCGGTGGAACGACGTTCTCGCCGGCGCGAGCGAGTAGTAAATCCAAAGTCCTTCCTTGCGAGCCGTCACGAGACCCGCCCTTCGGAGATACGCCAGGTGGCGAGAAATCTTGGGTTGCGGGCTGTCGAGCACCCGCACCAGATCGCACACGCAGAGTTCGCCGGGCTTGAGCAGGTTCAAGATGCGAAGCCGGGTTCGATCGGCGAACGCCCGGAAAATGCGGTCCACGGACGGTTTGACGCTTGCCGTTTTCATATATGCCTATGCGAATATAGGCGCCGTTTGCTCCTCGGTCAAATTGGGTGTCGCGGGGCGGCGATGGCAATCCACGCCACCGGGGTGATAGACTTGCAAACCGTGGCGCTTGAAACCAAGTATGCGTTGTTCCTCGCCCTGGCAGGCTGCCTGGCTGGCCTCGGCGTCTTGCCGAGTTCCCGCGCGATGGCGTCGGACTTCGGCCTTATGGTTGACACGCTGAAGTGCGAGATGTCCGTCGGCCCGCTCGGCGTCGACGTGCTTCATCCGAGGTTAAGCTGGACGCTGCATGGTGCCGAGCGCGGTCAAGGATCGACGGCCTATCAGGTGCTGGTTGCCACGTCGCGGCAGACATTGGACAAGGACCAGGGCGACTGCTGGGACAGCGGCAAAGTTCTCGCGAATGGAGCGGCGGGCGTTGAGTATGCCGGGGCGCCGCTGCGATCCTGGGGCGGGTACTTCTGGAAAGTCCGGGTATGGGACAACGCGGGGCAATCGTCCGCATGGAGCAATCCGGCCGATTGGACGATGGGGCTTATGAGTCCGGGCGACTGGGAGGGCAAGTGGATCTCCGAGGCCGGGGACGCGGCAAGCACCAAGCCGGCGGCTGGAGCGATGCCGATCTTCCGCCGGTCGTTTGTCGTCGATCGGCCGGTGCGGCGCGCGATTGTCTGCGTGTGCGGGCTGGGCCAATTCGAGTTACGTCTCAACGGCGAGAAAGTCGGCGACAACGTCATGGAGCCGGGGTGGACGAACTATGGCAAGACCTGTCTCTACGTCGAGTACGACGTGACGGGGCAGTTGCGAACGGGCGAGAACGTCGTCGCCGCCATGCTGGGCAACGGCATGTACAACGTGCCGCAGCACAAGGGGCGCTACCAGAAATTCGTCGGGTCATTCGGAAAACCAAAGCTGATTGCACAGATGCGAATCGAATACGCCGACGGTTCGGCGGCAACGGTGGTTACGGATCGCGATTGGAAATCGGCGCCCGGGCCGATCACGTTCTGCTGCGTGTACGGCGGTGAGGACTTCGATGGACGCCGTTGGCCGGATGGTTGGGACCGCGCGGGATTCGACGACAGGGCATGGCAAGCAAGCGTCGAAGTCGCCGGGCCGGGCGGCGCGCTGGCGGGCTTGAGCCGCAGCGCTCCGCCGATCCAAGTCGCCAGGACGTTCCAACCCAAGTCCGTCTCGCAGCCAAAACCGGGGGTGTTTGTTTACGACTTCGGTCAAAATGCGGCGTTCGTGCCGCGGATCACGGTCAGCGGCCCCAGCGGCGCGACCGTGAAGCTAATTCCCGGGGAGACGTTGAGCGCCGATGGGACCGTATCGCAATCGACGTCCGGCGGGCCGGCATGGTTTTCGTATACGCTCGATGGATCGGGGCATGAGACGTGGTCGCCGCGATTCACCTATTACGGATCGCGGTATCTACAGGTCAGCGGCGCGGTTCCGGCGACCGAAGCCAATCCGTCCGGCCTGCCGGTCGTCGAGGCGATGGAGGCGAAGTTCATCACAAGCACGTCGGCTGCCGTCGGTGAATTCGCCTGCTCGAACGATCTGTTCAACCGCACGTTCACGCTCATTCGATGGGCGATGCAAAGCAACATGCAGAGCGTGCTGACCGACTGCCCGCACCGCGAGCGGCTCGGCTGGCTGGAGCAGAACCACCTGGTCGGCGCTTCGATGATGTACAACTTCGACATGGACGCGTTGTTCAACAAAGTGTGCGGCGACATGGCCGATGCGCAGACGGAGCAAGGCCTGGTCCCCGACACGGCGCCGGAGTACACGAAAATGAACGACGGGTTCCGTGATTCTCCGGAATGGGGCAGCGCATGCGTGCTGATCCCCTGGCAGATGTACCAGTGGTACGCGGACGACGCGGTGCTTGGGGCGCAATACGACACGATGCAGAGGTACGTCGCATACCTGGGAACAAAGGCCAAGAACAACATCATCTCGTATGGCCTGGGAGATTGGTACGACCTTGGGCCCAAACGTCTTGGCAAGGCACAACTGACTCCCCCATCGCTGACGGCAACCGCGTTCTATTACCGCGACATCGTGATCCTGGGAAAAGTCGCCGGGTTGATGGGGAAAAACGACGACGCGAACCGTTACGCCGCCTTGGCGCAAGACGTAGCCGCGGCGTTCAACCGGACGCTTTACAATCCCCAGACGCACAGCTACGCCACGGGGAGCCAGACTTCCAATGCGATTCCGCTGGTGTTTGGCCTGGCGCCCAAAAAGGATCGGCAGGCCATCGTGGAAAATCTGGTGGCGGACATTCGCAGGCGGGGCAACGGGCTGACGGCGGGCGACATCGGGTATCGGTACGTGCTGGGCGCGCTCGCCGAGGCCGGGCGGTCCGACGTGATCTTCGACATGAACAGCCGTTCGGATCGGCCGGGCTATGGGTATATCCTGGCCAAAGGGGCTACCAGCCTTACCGAAGGATGGGACGGCAGCGCGTCGCAGGATCACTTCATGCTGGGGCACATCATGGAATGGTTCTACGCCGATCTGGCGGGAATTCAGCAGGCCCCGGATTCCGTGGGATTCAAGAAGATCGTCATCCGCCCGGCGCCCGTGGGCGATGTGACCTGGGTGAAGGCCGCGTATGAATGTCCGCACGGCCGGATCGTCAGCAACTGGACGCTCGCGGACGGGAAGTTCACCCTGGACGTGGTGATCCCGACCGATACGACGGCAATCGTCTATCTCCCCACCAGGCACCCCGCCGGGGCTACCGAGGGCGGCGTACCACTGAAGCAAGCGAAAGGCGTTGCCATCATTTCGAACGAAAAAGGCTGCGTCGCGCTTCAGGCGGTTTCAGGCACGTACCATTTCACGACAAGCCCGGAGTGATCAAAGACAAACGGGCGATCAGGGTTGGGCTTAATGAATCAAATCAATGTTCGCATGGAGTTCGCACAAAATCCCTATTTTTTGCTGAAAACGGGATATACGATAGGCGGCAAGCCAACTGAGCGAGCCTGATGGCGAACCCGGCTAAAGGGCGGAGCTTGCCGGGTCTCACCCGCCGATTTTAAAAAACAGGTTATTTTAATACGATTTTTCTTGCTCTCTGGGCGAAGCCACATTATATTTCGTCGCAGGTAAGCGATTACCTATCTTTCAAATTGCGTCAACTGTTGTCGCAACTGCGTCGCATGTCTAATTTTTGGAGGGCTTATGAAAAGGTGCGTTTCGGCCACTCTCATCGGATTGGGCGCCTCTCTGATGTTGAGTTCGGCCAGCTTTGGCCAAGTCATCGGGAATTGGGAAAACGGATCTACGGATGGCTGGATTGACTGGGCGTTTGCGAACGAAGGCTTCGAACCAGCTAATGGTGGTCCTGGCACCATTTTGCCCGCTCCGAGTTATGCCTATAGCACCACGGAGGGCGTAACGCTGGGCAGCGAATCACTCGCGTTTGATCCGGCCTCCCCCGTGTCGCAGTACGGCTCCGGCTACTATCAGGCGTTGTCGAATAAGCTGGAGTACAACGGCGAAGTAGGGGACTTTACGAGCAACTCGATATTCTCGATTGACGTCACATTTGATGCCTCGAAAATGGGCAATGCATCTTATGCGAACTTCAATCTGATCGTGAACGGGCCTGGCTGGGGATACAATACCCTCCCCTCATCCACGATGAGCGATACGGCTAATCCGTACGATCCGGGTGGCTGGGATCCGACCGATTACCCTGGCGTTACCACGCGGACGATCTCCTGGAATTATTCGGCTGCTCTGGCGGCGATGGGCCCCACCCCGGGCTATGTCGAACTGATTCTTGTCTCGAGCACGAATGAGTCATTCACCAACTCATTTGGCGAATATTTCGACAACGCGCGGTTCACGAGCGTGCCGGAACCCGCCAGTATGGGCTTGGTCGGCATGGCGGGCGTGGGACTCCTGCTCCGTCGGCGACGTTCGCACTAAGCGCACGTGTCGGTTAGGTAAGAGCATCTAGCGCCAAGTCTGCGTTTCAATCCAGGGCTTCCGCAAGCTATCGGCCGGAAGCCCTGGATGAAACGCTTTTTTTTTGAATCCTGCGGTGTCTGTTTTGTTCAAGCGGCTGGTTCTGATCGGAATGCTGGCGTTGCTTTGGGGCGGTTCAATATTCCGTCGATGAAATCGCCACGGCTCACTTCGTAATCGACCCGGCCCGCGACGTCAGGCCTATTTCACGGTACATCTACGGGGTCAATCAATTCCAGCTGTTTTTTGACGGGATGGACGGACCCTGGTCCAACGCCACGTTCACGCGGCTCGGTGGGGATCGATTTACCGCCTACAACTGGACGAACAGCGCGTCCCAAGCCGGAAACGACTTCTCATTGGGCGGGGGCATTGGGATCGATCAGGACAAGGCAAGCCCGAGCTTTTGCTTGCCCGGGTGAATGCCCCATAATATCGGGCACTATAATCTTCACGGCCCATCCGTGACGTCTGGCCGGCCGGATTTGCGTATGCGGGCTTAACCGGCCAAGTCAAAGGAATCAGCGCACTTTTCTGCATTTGGGGAAATCTTTTGGGTTTTCACTTGACTAAAATATGCCAGATAATACCATAGGTAATCGTTTACCTAAGGGTTGGACCTGGAAGGCTGATGCCAGCGCCGGGTTGCGAGGCGGAGCCCCTACATCCTTGGCGCAGGCAGATGAATGCCTGGGCTCAATCCTGTTCGGCGCCGGCAAAGAAAGGGATGTCCTCATGCGGACCCATATCGCTCGGCCGCACGTTTACCAACGAGGCATCGGCCATCGTTGCGCCTTTACTCTGGTCGAGTTGCTGGTTGTCATTGGGATTATCGCCGTTTTGATTGGGATATTGCTTCCCGCCCTACAGCGCGCCCGGGCCCAGGCGAGCCTCGTTCAGTGCCAGTCCAACCTGCGGCAGATCGGACAGGCGATTGAGATTTACGTTGTCGATAATCAGGGAGTAATGCCATACGGGTATTGGAACGGCGCCTCCCCGTGGGTTGTTGGACCCCCCGTGTCCAAAGCCGACGGCAGCACCAATGCCTCAGACTGGACCACGCTGATTCAGAACGATTTTAATAATCAAATTTCTTCGGCATACAACACCGGTAGCGGTACTTCAATGCAGAACCAGATATTGAGCCGCGTTCGGCAGGTGTTCATGTGTCCGGACGCCCCTCAGGGGCCGGCGTTTGATCCGAATAATCTCGTTTATCAATATGTTTGTCATCCGCGGCTTATGCCATATTTGGGGTATCCCGATCCGGAAAGCACCACGCCTTTGCATCCATACAGGATCGGCAAAATCAACCGGAGCGCCGAAATCGCATACGTCTTCGATGGAACTTTGGGGCAGATGAACAGCGGGGCTTGGCGAGTGGGCGGCGTTCAAGGAATGCCGTGCGGCATTGCAATTAGTCACGGCTGGATCGGCTACTCCAAGGTTTTCGGAGGTCTCACGGACAACTACTCCATGTACATTTTCAACCCTTGCAATCAAGGCACTCCCGTCGATATGACTGCTTTTTTCGGCGGCACTCCGAACACCGACGATGGTAGTCCTACCGCGACATATAACCCGTTCAATATTCGATTTCGTCACATGCAAAATACCGTCGCCAATGCCCTGATGGTCGATGGTCATGTTGAAAGCTTCAGCTTCAACGCAAAGACGAATCAGACTTCGTTGCTGGACAAGAACATTTTCGTAAACATGCAGTAGTCCGAAGCGAAATAGGTTCTTGGTTATTCGCTTCGGTGTGTGGAATAGACAGGTAAAAAAGTAGATTAACCTTGGAGGGTTTCATGAGTCGGAGCAAGAGAAATTTGGCGGCGGCTGCGCTCGCATCCGCCATTGCGGCGTTGGGACTTCGTTCTACCCCGGCGCTTGCCTACATCACGGTCGGGGATTGGGAAAATGGCAACACCGAGGGCTGGTTTGATTGGGAGACGAGCAGCAGCGGATACGGCAATGGTGATTACAACCCCGGCGCCGAACCCTCGCAATACCTGCCGTCGTCCATCTACAGCTTCAGCTCGGAGGGAGCGACACTGGGGACCAGCAGTCTTGCCATGGACCAACCCTCCGGCTTCTGGCAACCGCTTGCGCTGAAATCGGAATTTGAGACGGACAGCGAAGGCAACAGCGAAAAGGCGGACATGGTCTTTAACTCGGAGTTCGCGGTCAACCTTACCTACAATTCCGCCGAGTGGACGGGAACCGGGATCAATACACACCTCAACTTGACCATTAACTTTGGCTATGTTGACCCGACCGGGAATCATAGCTTTGGCGGCAGCATTAACGCCGGCGCGTTCGATACCGGAAATCCATCTAACGTGGGCTCCTGGGATCCGGTTAATTATTCAGGCGTGACGACGCGCACCATAACCTATAGTTATTCGCAGTATCAGGCCCAGATGCAGTCCATCTATAATACGTACACTGCCCCAGGCGACGCCACCTACTTCGAGTTGTACTATAGCACCTATGAGGTTGGGCAGGGCCCCATCTATTTCGATAACGCCCGGTTCACCAGCCCGCAGATAACGGCCACGTGGAGCAACCAGGCCGGACTGAATGGCGATGGAACCTGGCATTGGGGCAGCATGGCGAATTGGACGGGCGGAATGCCCTCGAATCCGGGTGACATCGTCAATTTCGCCACGGCGATTCCGGGGCCGGAAACGATTAACCTCGATGAAAATGAAGAGTTCCAGATCAATGTCGGCACGATGAATTTTTCCACCGGCGCATCCTATACCATCGCACAGGGAACCGGGGGTTCGTTGACGCTTAACGGCAATATCGACAATCCGGATGGATCGGTAACGGCGGGCACCTCCCAGATCAACGATGAATTTGGCAATCATTTCATCACGGCGCCCGTTATCCTGGCAACCACCACAACGATGGCCGTTGGGGGGGGCGGCAACACGTTGTCGATCTCCGGCAATATCTCCGGCGCGGGCGGGCTCACTGTCGGCCCGACATCCAACGCCTACAGCAACGGGACCGTCGCCCTCAGCGGCGCAAACACCTATGGCGGCGGAACGACCGTCACATCCGGTACTTTGCTCATCGATCCGACCTCAACGCCCAAAACGACCAGCGCGCTGGCCGCGGGTAGCGTCAGCGTCAGCGGCGGGTTGTTGCGACTTGCCCCCGGCGTGACCGGCGGCAGCGGCCCCGCTACCACCAGCAGCGTGAACATCACGTCGCTGTCGATCACCGGCAATGGCGTGCTGGATGTGGGCAACAATCACCTCATCATCACCTACGGCGCCAGCGACCCCATCACCACGATCGCCGGCTATATCAAAACCGGCTACAACGGCGGCGGATGGAACGGAACCGGCGGCATCATTTCCTCGGCGGCACTAACGAATCCCAGTGGCCTGCTCTACGGCGTCGGCTACGCCGACGGGAAAGACAAGGTCGTTGTCGGCCTGTCCTCCGGCCAGATCGAAGTGGCCTACACTCTGCTGGGCGACGCCAATCTGGACGGCTTGGTGAACGGCTCGGACTTCAACATCCTGGCCGCGAACTTCAACCAGAGCATCACCGGCTGGGACCAGGGCGACTTCAACTACGACGGCCTGGTGAACGCGTCGGACTTCAACGTGTTGGCGGCGAACTTCAACCAAGGCGTGAGCGGCGCCGCCTCGGCCGGCGACGTTGCGGCCTTGGACGCCTTCGCAGTGGCCAACGGATTGCCCTTGCCGACGTCCAGCGTGCCGGAACCGGCTTCGGCATCGCTGCTTCTTCTGTCCGGCTTGAGCATCCTGGCGCACCGGCGGCGTAGGGCATAGCAATGGGCATCCATATGAGGCATGGAATCGGAGTTCCCCGGAAGTAAGAAAACGCCCGGCTATGGGCGATGTTGACGGGCGTTGCGGGGCCACCACGGCTACCGTCAGCCGCGTTCTAAACTAGAAAAGAAAGAATTCCTCGCCGACCAAGGACGTCACCCAGGCGGTTTTTATCGTATTGGCGAAAAAAGCGGCCAAAGTCAAAGGCCGGACATTTTCTATTCATCGCGGCCCCTATTTTCGTGTCCCCTTCATGAGGCCGTCGTTAAACTTCATGCTGGCATGGCTGCCGTTGCAGAAGGGCTTGTTGTCGGAGGCTCCGCAGCGGCACAGCGTTACCCGATTGCGTTTCTCATAACGCTTGCCGTCCGAAGACTCGATCGGGATGCCCCCCTGGACCCAGAGCGGCCCACTACAGCCCAGGGCGGGATCTTCAACGACGCCGATCGAAGGTTCCAGCGGCTCCTCGATCTCCTTACCCGTCTTTTTGTCATGAAGAACCAGACGGCCCGCGGGGCAGTGCATCGCCTCCCGAATTACCAGCTCGCGAGCTTCGGGGTTATCTGTCTGCTCGATCAGGCCCCAGATCTTGCCGCCGGGATCGCAGAAACGCGCGAAGGCGCAAAGGCCCTCGGCATCGCTCAGAACCAGCGTCGGCCCATCAATCCTTTCGGCTTGCCGGGCGTATGGAACGCGGCTGGCTGTTTCCTCGCCGTCAAACCCGATCTTCGCGTGGCTGCCATCACAGAATGGGGCGTTCTTCGATCGCCCGCAGCGGCAAAGTGCGTAGTCTTCCCCGGTCTGGAAGGTTTTCCCCGCCTTCCAATCCCACGACATTCCTTCCTGGTTGGCGACGATCTCCTGCACGCACAAAGGCGTCCCACCGGAAACGAGATATGGCCCATTTTCACTGACGACGATGCGTTTCTCCCCGGCCGACGTTTTGGGTTTACTCATGACGGATTCCTTTCATTTGGCGTGTAACGGAAGTTCGACAATGACTGGATCACCGTCTGGACGGGCTTGACCGGATCTTCTCATGTCGCCCGTCAGCCGCCGGGGCAATCAGTCGGACTCGGTTGGCTTGAGGAAAGTGCCTTCATTCAACTCTTCAAATGCATGACGGAGTTGTTCCTGCGTGTTCATGACGATGGGCCCGTACCAGGCGACCGGTTCCTTCAGGGGCTTGCCGGAGACCAGGAGGAATCGGATGCCTTGCTCGCCAGCCTGGACGACGACTTCGTCGCCGCTGTCAAAGAGCACCAACGATCGGTCGTTGGCCTCCGCGGGAGGCGAAGTGTCCAACCATCCGACGGCTTCGGTCGGCACCGCCAGCGGACCCGATGCGTTGCAGAACTTCCCCGAGCCGGCGAACACGTACGCGAAGGCGTGGCGTGAGGTGTCAACGGGCAGGCGCTTGCGTTTGCCCGGGGGCACGGTGACGTCGAGATAGATGGGGTCGGCGGCGATGCCGTCGACGGGTCCCTTTTTCCCCCAGAACGTCCCGCAGACGATGCGCACCTGGGTGCCATCATCGTCCGTGACGTTGGGAATTTGGGGCGCTTTGACCTCCTGGTAGTGCGGCGCGGTCATCTTGAGCGAGGCTGGAAGGTTGGCCCACAACTGGAAGCCGTGCATGCGTCCGGCCCGGTCGCCCTTGGGCATTTCCTGGTGGATGATGCCGCGGCCCGCCGTCATCCACTGAATATCCCCCGCGTCGATGGAGCCGTGGTTGCCGATGCTGTCGCCATGCTCCACGCTTCCGGCCAGGACATAGGTGATGGTTTCGATGCCGCGGTGCGGGTGCCAGGGGAAGCCGGCCAGGTAATCGGCGGGAATGTCGTTACGGAAATCGTCCAGGAGAAGGAAGGGGTCGAAGTCGCTGGTATTGCCGAACCCAAACGCCCGGCGGAGGTGGACGCCTGCGCCTTCGAGGGTAGGTTTCGATTGGATCAGCCGATGAACGGGTCGAATGGACATGTCCGTTCCCTCATGGTTGTTCGAATCCCGAATGCCGGCGCGCCCATCCGTCCGATTCGGCGGCAATGTGACCCGAGATTTCCCGTATGAAACTGCGCCGACGAACGTCGTCGGCCATCTGGCGTAGTGTATCGAGCTTTTGAGCGTGGACAAAGGTTTTTCAGAAATCAAGTTCTAGTCTGAGCGTCAGCACGACTGCGTCGGGCAAATTGCCGCCGGGGTGAATGATGTATTGCAGGTCCGGCTGAACGCTTGCCCAGGGCGTGAGCGGATGCCGCACGAATCCCTCAATGGCCAGCTCGTAGGGATACCTGAGTCCGGCCTGATGGGAGATTTGCGCGTATTGGGCGGAGATGCCCAAGGTGTCGTGGGGGAAGGCGATATCGGGGCCGGTGTCGGTGAATCCACCTCCGACGTGTCGGTCGATGGGGTTGACGTCCGCCTGGGTCAGGCCGTATTCGGCGAACATGCGCAGGCCACGGTCAGAATCCTTTTCCCCAGTCGGCTGGTAGAGGGTTTGATCGAAGACGGCATACATTCCGTCGGCGCCGTTCTGCTGCGTGCCGTCAAATTTCTGGAACGTTCCGGTGTGTCCCCAGGCGCCAACTTTCACGTTGCCGGGAAAATTCAGCAGTTGCGTGCCATGCCACTGAAGCCCGGTTTCGCCGATGATAAACGTGCCGAATTGAGTGGGCTGGATACTGGCGGGATTGTCCACCAGCTCGCCGAATCGGTCCGAGCGGTTGGCGTAATAGGCCCCGACGCCGGCGAAATACCAATCCGTCGGCGTGAAGAACGCGTTGATCGACGGCATCGGATCGGGAGTCGTCGGCATCATGAAAATCGTCGGACTCACCTGCGTCGAACTGTTCAGAAACGGCAGGCCGTTGTCGATCACGCAAAACTCGCTGTTGGCATCCACCTTCCCGATCTTGATGCGCAGCGTGCCGTTCAACAACGTCTGCTGATACCATGCTTCGAAAATCTGGAGGTAGGGCGAAGCGTTGAGCTTGTCGAAGACCTGGAGATCGCCCACCAGCGACGTCGTTGGGTTGCCGAACGCGTGGTCCTCCAGGTCGACGTAAAACTCCCCTCCGTCGATCTTCGCCAGCTTTTCCATGTCGAAGGTGAAGTTGAGATCGAAGGTGGTCGCGCCGATGGGGTGCGCGGTGTCCAACCCGCCCTGGAAATTGTCGAACCCCTCCAGCACCAAGTCCGCGCCGGCGGTAACGCCGGCATCGGCCAGCTTCCGCCGCGCTGCGAACCAGTCGCCGGTGAGTTTGTCGGAAAAGTCGGGGACGGACTGCTCGCCCATGCTCGGCTGGCTGGATGCCTGGGTGGAAATGCTCGAGTCCGCGCGCGTTGCGGGGGCGCCCGGCAGCAGCAATCCCAAAATCGCCGCCGCCAGACCGAGCGATCGCTGCACACGACGATCCGAATTGGGGATTTTCGGTTCCACGATCGGCGGGTATCATACCGAATCGAACTCAGCGGAGAATGTTTCCAGGGGCGGATGACATGACGCTAACCGATCGTGAAATCTGGACCGCGGCGCATGGAATGGTTCTGGGCGCAGGGTTCCTGCTGTTGTTCAGCGGGACGCTGGCGGGGTTGTGGGCGCTGAGGCCGAACTTGCTGACGGCGGCGGGAGCGCGGACCGTCGCCCGGTTGAGCGGCGGCGCCGCTTGGGCGATGGCGCTGCTTGCCTTCGCGGCCGTTTTCCTGGGGACATACGTCATTTATCCGTGGTATCGCGCCAAGCCTCCTGCAAACGCCGCGCCCGAGGCGCTGTCCCACTATCCCAAGTATCTTCTGCTTTGGCGGCCTGAAACCTCCGGCTGGCACGAATTCGGGATGGAATGGAAGGAGCACGTCGCCTGGCTGGCGCCGATTCTGGCGACGGCGGTTGCGTACTGCCTGACGCGCCTGGGCGCCGGGCTGGTCGATCATCCCAGAGTCCGCCGGGCGCTGCTGGTGCTCCTGACGATTTCCTTTTTCTGTGCGGCCGTCGCCGGAGCGTTGGGCGCCCTGATCAACAAGGCCGCGCCCATGAAATGAACGACGTCCGCGAGGCAATTGACATGTCCGAATCGAACCCGGCGGAAATTCCCGAAAGCGCCGCGTCGGCGACCGGGGCGGCATGGTCCGCCATCCTCGCCGCCGCCGCTGGCTGCGCCGCCATCGGCATCCTGACCCTTCTGACCGAAACCTGGGCGCGCGCCTCGCAATTGCTCACGTTCAACAAATCCGTCGGCGATCTCAGCGGCGTGACAACGCTGAGCATCCTCATCTGGTTGTTTGTCTGGGTCCTGGTGCATGCCCGCTGGAAAAATCGCGCCATCACCGCTTCCGGCCGGATTCTGGCGGCATCACTGATCCTGATCCTCATCGGATTGCTCGGCACGTTTCCGCCGATTGCGGATTGGCTTGCCGGATTATAAGCTGCGGGGGATAAATAAGTTACAACCTGTTATCGATCCGCAAGAAACTTTGCGTCCTTATCGTTGACGTTCTGGGGAGTCGAAGCTGAGGCTGCGGATGGGATCGTCACAACGCCGGCCGCGTAAGCCGCGGCGGAAACCTTCGGTTTCCTGTTCGACGTTTCACGGATCGCCACCTTGGAAGTGATGACGGGCTTGGGTTTCGGTGCTGTCGTCGTCGTGACCGTTGCGAAGGCCGGGACGGCCGCGCTGGCGGCGACGGCGGGAAGCGAAACCCCCTGGTTGAAGTTCGCCGCCAGCTCGTTGAAATCGGCGGCGTTCACCAGCCCGTCGTAGTTGAAGTCGCCCTGGTCCCAGCCGGTGATGCTCTGGTTGAAGTTCGCAGCCAGGACGTTGAAGTCCGAGCCGTTCACCAGGCTGTCCAGATTGGCGTCGCCCAGCAGCGTGTACTTCACCTCGATCTGGCCCGAGGTCAGGCCGGTGACGACGTTGTCTTTCCCATCGGCGTAGCCAAGGCCGTAGAGCAAACCGTTGGTGGGCGTTTGCGCCGTCGAAGAAATGATGCCCGTGCCGTTCCATCCGCCGCCGTTGTAGCCGGACTTGATGTCGCCGGCGATGGATGTGATGGGATCGGTTCCGCCGCCGTAGTTCAGGATCATCGTGTTGTCGGCGAGGTCGAAGGTTGCGCCGGTGGCCAGGGACAGGGCGCTGAGAATCAGTTGCGATTCGCTGCCGGTGGCGAGGGGCATGGCGGCGCTGGCGCCGGCGGCGACGTTGAGCGTGCCGAGGGTGGTCGTGCTGGCGCTGGCGAAATTCAGCGTGCCGCTGTTGACGTTCAACGTTGAGCTGCCGCAACTAGCGAAGGTGAAGGGCAAGGCGACGGGACCGTTGAAATTCAGAACGTCGCTTGTGGCGGATCCGTTGACGGTAACGGCGTTGACGCCCGTGAAAGTGTATTGATAACCGGCCTCGTTGACCGTGACGTTGCCGCCCGAGGTTGCGACGGCGATGGGGGCGATATTGTTGAGCGTGATGGTCAACGTGTTTGCCGACTGGCTGGCGAAAACGGGCAACACGGTGACCTGCACCGAACTATTGACGGTCTGGCCGCCGGTGTCGGTGATAGTGACCAGGAAGTTATAGATGCCGACCTGCGTGAAATTGGCGGTGATATTTTTCGCGGCGTTGGTGCCGTTGGTGGCGCCGGTGTAGGTCACGGGCGCGGGCCCGGTGGCCGACCAAGCGTAAGTCAGGCCGTTACCGCTGCTGTTTTCCGATCCCAGCGCGCTCAGGGCAACCGATGCGCCGACGAGGGGATTGGGACTGGCGGCGGCCGGCGTTGCGAGCGAGAGCGTCGGCGTCAGGTCGATCACGGTCATCGAATAGGCCGGAAAGGCATAACTGAAACTTCCGCCGGAGAAGCTGAGCGCGGTGTTGAAATTCGCCAGCGACGCCGCGCCGGTGGTTGATTGGCTTTGGGCATAGTCCTGCGCTTCGCCGTATTGCCAGAACTGGGCCTGCCCGCTGGGCGTGAATCCCGAGAGATTGAATTGCTCGGTGACGGCGGCATCGGGGTTCTTGTTGATCACCAAAAGGTCAAGGTGGCCGTTTGCTTCCAGGACCGAGTAGACGGCCAATTCATTGTAGTTGCTGACGGCCGAGACGACCGTGCCGCCGCTCTGAACCATTTTGGACGCCAGTTGGAAGCCGAAGTAGTTGGGGTATGGGATATACGGACCGGTGACTGGCGGATCGTTGTAATTCGGATCGCCCAGGATTCCCTCGTCTCCGCCTTCGCGCCAACCGTATAAAGTCGGTGAGTTGTCTCCGTTGGTGCCCCACCCATTGCGGAGATCCCAGAACAATCCGCCGGTGTATCCGCTGTCGAGCAGGCTGCCGATGGAGTCGGCAACGAACAGGCCATTGACCAGGCTGGTCATCTGCTTGCCCGGCGTGCCATAGTTGGAGTTGTACTCGGTGGCCATGATGTGGACGCCTGCCGCCTTGGCGGCGCCCACCGTTTGCGAGAGGGTGTTTTCGTAATCGGTATAGCGAGTGGACCAATCGAGATTGCTGGCGGGGTTTGAAACGGTGTCGTTGAGCAGAATCGAATCGCTTTCCGAGCCGGGCCCATACATGTAGCTGTGATCGGAAATGAATCCGGGGACGAACCCATCCGCCAGCCCGTAGGTCAGCACTTCTTTCGTCCAGTTGTTGTCGGAAGAACCGGTCGGGTCGCCGCTGTCGATGCCGATCAGGATGGACGGCAGCGATTTGTCGGCGGTGACGAACGCGGAAAACGACGCGGCGAATTGGGCGTAGGCGGCGGGATAGTTATAGCCGCCGGATGTGGCACTGCCGCCAACGCCGGTGGGACTGTAATGATCGGTCTCCCAGGTTCCGTACTGCTCGTTGCCCACTTCCCAATAATTAATTCCCGTGAACGGAGTGGCGCGGCCGACGCGCAGGAAGTTATACCCATCATCCTGTGCCAGCGGGGTGGCGGCGCGCAGGCTGGCCCAGTAGCCGACGGTCTGCCAATTGACGTTTTCCCATGCGCTGGCGCTATCACTCCATTCCATTCCCATGCCGATGGTCATCGTGTCGGTGGTCGAGCCGAGGAGGTAGGCGAGTTCAGCCTCGGCCTCTTGCGGGCTGCCTGAGCCGTAGTCGGTGGTGACGATGCCCAGGCCGCCGACATTGTCTATTAACTGCGCGAACTGAGGGATCGTATTTGCGGAGGGATCGCCGTCGTTGCTGGATTGGTTGAAATGGTAATCGTCGGAAGCCGACCCGCCGGGGAAACGAAAGATATCCAACCCCCCCGCCTCGATCATGGATTGCGTTTGGGCCGTGGTCAACTGGTCGTCCCAATAAGCCAGGTTCACGCCGAGCAGATTGGTCGACGCCGGATCGATCACCGTGGCGATGTTGACGGCGGTGGTCAATGAAGTGGGCAACGCGCTGATGCCGAGATACGTGGGATTGATGGCCTGTTGGAAGGCGTAGGAAGCGCCGGACGGCAGTTGGGTTGAGGAGAACGCGCCGGTTTGGGTGGCATAGTTCAGGAGGGTGAAACCATCGTTGATCGAGGGGCTGTATCCGTTGACGAGGACCGCCTGGAGCGTACCGCCGAGGGCCGCCGTCCCGCCCGCGCTGAGCGTGCCGAACAAAAGGCTGGACGCCGGGTTGCCCATTTGCAGGGTCAGGGTTCCGGTGCCGGTCTGCGAAAATGTTCCGGTGAGGTTGATCTTGTCGGCAGCTCCGATGGTGATCGCTCCGCTGTTAGATAAGCTGGCGGCGGTGACGACGGCCGATTTCGCGGCGGTCGGTCCGAATTGGGCATCATCCCAGAAAACGGATCCGCCGTTTGTGCCGGAATTGCCGCTGTAGGGTCCGACCTGAAGGGCGACGTAGGCGGTAACGGTGCCGCTGGGAGCCACGCCGGTTGTGGAACAGAAATTCCAGCCCTGGCCGCCGACGCTTCCCGAAATTGGGCCGCCAGTGGCGCTTTTGGAGGTGAGCACGGTAATGCCGTCGGAGCCGACCTCGGCTCCGCTCGAATTGAAAAAGATGAGATTCAGGATCCCTTCCTCGGCGCCGGTGAGTGGCGAAGTGGAAGGCATCATGGCGTAGGCGGAAACGGTGTAAGAGACGCCCGGGGTCGCGGAGAAGGACTGATTCACGCCGGAACCCCCACTAGTCCCGGGCGTCTGCACCGATTGCAGCCCGCTGTGGGCGTATTGGGTGCTGATGTACGACGGTCCCCAGTCTCCCCAGTCGTCGGGAGTCGTGGTCGTGCTGGTGCCGGCCAGGGGAGATTCAAACCCCCCGTTGTTCAGCAAATTGACCCCCACGCCGGAGGTCAACAACGTCCCCGACGGCAGGGTCAACGACCCGGTGGCGGTCTGGGTGTAAGCGGCGCCGACGTTCAGGCTGCTGAGCGGATTGACGGTGATCGAGCCGCTGTTGGTCAGCGACGCTCCCGATGCCAGGGTCAGAGTCGCGTTGCTCAGCACCAACGTGCTGGAGGAGTTGATCGAGGAATTGGCCGCGACCGTGAGGGTGCCGCCCGAGACGCTCAGCGTGTCGCCGGTGACGGAAATGCTGTTGACCGATGCGCTGCCCGCAAGGGTCACCTGAATGCTTCCCGACGCGCTGATGATGACGTCCTGGCCCGGCTGCGGGATGGTGTTGGTGCTCCAGTTGCTCGCCGTGTTCCACGATGATCCGCTGCCTCCAACCCAACTGACCGTGCTCAACAACAGCCGGCTTTCCAACACTTCGAGACAGCATCCAATGCTCCGCCCAAGCGCTCGGCGCGGCTTCTTCTTGCCGCCTGAATTCGGACGGTGGGACCCGGCGGGATTGCCAAATACGAACGGCATCTGTTTATATGGGTCGATAACCGATGTCGCCTCCGACGACGGCTACGATTGCTCATATATATTCTACCGGATGATTCCGCTCCTTGCACTGAAATTCCGGACAAAATCGAACCGTTCCGCAGACGGCTCCTAACGCAAATAAAGGGTCACGCGCAATACGGTCGGTTTGGCGGCGAATATCAGGCCCCAGTCGGTCTGATCGCCGTTGAGGATTCTGGACGTTACAAACTCACCCTGCTCGTATTGACCTTCTTCCACCGTGAGATATTGCCACGGTTTTTGCGAATTCGGCCCGGCCGGGAGAAACCCGACGCGAGAAAACAAACCGGTGACAAGGAACCGATTGTCGCCAAGCTGCGCGACCAGGGCTCGCCCGTTGGGTGGAAGCGGCGGCGTGGGCGGCGTCGTGGGCCGCGTGGCGGCGTCGGGGTTCGAACGCCGCATCGGACGAAACCAAACTTTGGCGTCCCAATTCCCGAAGTGAAGGACATGGTCGGGCGTCTCAAGGCGGGGATCTTGCGCCGCCGGCGCTGATTCCGCCTCCGGCAATGGTTCGGCGGGATCGCGCTCATCGACCGCGGTTTGAATTTTTCCGTCGAAATTCAGCCGGGCAATCTCGCGCGACATGGGGCCTATCAACTCGTAGTTCAAGGCCGTGGGCGCCATCGCCTGTTCAGGCGTCATGCCCGGGGTGACGGGGGTATCGAACGTCCGGGTGTAATCCATTCCAAAGGGCGAGAATCCGATGGCCCCATGGCCCAACGCCGCAAAAAAGAATCGCGCAAAGGCGCCCTGGCCGATCGTCTCCGGTACGAACAGGGGATTGTCCGGGCGGTGGTAGAGATCGAGCAGCTTCAGATACTTGGCCGTCTGGCGCACGTAAATGTCCGGAGCCAGAAGATCAACCGCCGGAGCCTCGGCTTTCCAGATCGGAAAGACGTTGTCGTTCGGACCGCCGCACTCGTATTTCGGCGGCCGGCCCGGATCAATCGGATCGCGCACCGAGGCGTTGACGTACATGGGCAGGGGATAAGCCGCCTTCCCGGCGGCCGCAACCTGTCCGATGTATTTTGAAACGCACCAGACGTGGAAATACTCGTCCGCGTCCTTACCGAAGACTTCCCGCCAATTCGCGGACGTTTTGACGCCGTTTTTCCCCATGGCCGCGACGACCTCGGCGGGCACCGCATCATCAAAAAGCGCCTGGGCTACGGCAGAATAATCTCGGACTCCACCCCAAGTGCCCGGCTCGTTTTCCACCTGGACCATCAGCACCGTGTGCCGCGGATCAACCTCCTTGAGATGCCGCATCAGGGCGGAAAACGCCTTCATGTCCGCGGCCAGCGTGTTCTTGGCCAGCGGGCTGGGGGAATCGACGTATTTGCCATCGGATCCGATGATGTTGGGATACCGCTCGGGATCGAGCTTCATCCACCGGGGCATGTAATGATTGCTGCCGTTTTTCCAGGTGCCGAACCAAAGCAACACCAAGTGCAGGTTTTCGTAGCGGGCCTGATCCAACAGCGTATCGACCACGGAATAATCGATTTTCCCATACTCGGGTTCAAACTGCTCCCAGTAGACGGGAATTTCGACGGTGTTGACGTGCATGAACTCCATCGCCGGCCAGACCTTCGGCAGCATCGCGGGCCAGCCGCTGGAATTGTTCACCTGAGCGCCCAGGATAAGATAGGGCGCGCCGTCAACAAACAGCGCGTATCGGCCATCCTTCTGCACAATGCGTGGAATCGAAGCATCGTCGCCCCGCGCCGGCGGATTCAGCAAAGCAAAACTCGCCGCGATGAAAACAGCTAAACCGGGATTTCTCATTTGAACCTCCGCCGACGATCGCCGTCGGCCGTTTTGCGTAGGGTAACGAGGTTTGGAGTTTGGACAAAAGTTTTTCTTGGCTTGCAGCCGCTAAGATCGTCGCCGGCGGCGGAGAATGCCCAATCCAGCCATCATCAGCACGGCACTGGCCGGCTCGGGCACGCTGGATGTGGGAAAGGACAATCCGTTGGCTGCGGCGAAGGCGTCCAGGGCCGCAAAGTCGCCGGACGACGCTCCGCCGCTGACGCCCTGGTTGAAGTTGGCCGCCAAGTCGTTGAAGTCGGTGGCGTTGACCAGGCCGTCGTAATTGAAGTCGCCCTGGTCCCAGCCGGTGATGCTCTGGTTGAAGTTGGCAGCCAGGATGTTGAAGTCCGAGCCGTTGACCAAGCCGTCCAGATTGGCGTCGCCTAGAAGGGTGTATTTCACTTCGATCTGGCCGGACGACAGCCCGGCGACGACGTGGTCGGCGCCGTCGGCATAGCCCACGCCGTAAAGCAGGCCGTTGGTCTTGGTTTGTGCGGCCGTGGACATGATGCCAGGGCCGTTCCACGCGCCGCCGTTGTAGCCGGACTTGACGTAGGCGGCGATGGATGTGATGGGATCGGGTCCGCTGCCATAGTCAACGATAAACGAGCCGTTGACGTTGACGACGCCGCCACTGGCGATGGAGAGACCGCCGACGGTGCTCGTTCCGCCGTTGAAATTCACCGTACCGTTTTTGTAAACCTCCAACGTGCCGGTGACGTTCAATTGACCGGAATTGACGGTTAGGGTTCCGGTGCCGCCGGAGGCAGAACCGGTGCCGCCGACGTAAACGCCGCCGGTGACGGTGGCGCTGCCGGTACCGCCAAGCGTTTAGGTTCCGGTCGATCCGCTGTTAAAACCCAGGTAGAGGGAATAGCCGGAACTGATGGTGTTCGTGCCGCCGGTCTGGGTGAAAGTTCCCGCGCTGCTGTAGCCGATGAATTCACCGCCGTCGTCCGAGAGTTTGCCGGTGCCGCTTAGCAAGTACGCCCCGGTCGAGCCGCCGAAACCACCGACAAGGAGGGAGCTGCCGGCCGTGAGGGTGTTTGTGCCTCCGGTTTGGTTGAAGGTTCCGGTGCTTTCGTAGCCGACGTATTCGCCTCCGCCGACGGAGAGCGTTCCGGCGCCGCTCAGCGCGTAGGTCCCGGTTGATCCGCTAAAGGCGCCAACGAGCAGGGAAAAGGCGCCAGTGAGGGTGTTTATGCCGCCGGTCTGGGTGAAGGTTCCGGCGCCGTTATATCCCACGTATTCACCGCCGACGCCGCTTCCGCTATCCGAGAGCGTGCCGGAAACGCTCAGCGTGTAGTTCCCGGTCGAACCAGGATTGGCGCCGATGAGGAGGGAGTTACCGCCGGTAATCGTGTTTGTACCGCCGCTTTGGTTGAAGTTTCCCGTACCGTTGTAGCCCACGTATTCATTGCCGTTGTTGGAGAATGAGCCGGCGCCGCTGAGCATATAGGCGCCGGAACTGCCGGTCTGGTAGCCGAGGTAGAGAACGCCGCTGGCCGTGTTCGTGCCGCCGGTCTGCGTGAAGGTGCCGCTGCCGTTGTAGCCGATGGTTTCGCCGGCAGCCCCGGCCGCGCCGGTCACCGAGAGCGCGCCGGTGCCGCCGAGCGTATAGGCGCCGGAACTGCCGGTCTGGTAGCCGAGGTCGAGACCGCCCATGACGGTGTTGCTTCCTGCGCTTTGGTTGAAGGTTCCCGTGCCACCGACGCCCACCAATTCGTTTCCGCCCGTGACGGAGAGCGCACCCGTGCCGCCAAGCAGGTACGTGCCGGCCGAACCGCTCTGTTCGCCCAGGGCCAGGCCGCTTTCGCCGTTGATTGTGTTGTTTCCGCCGGTTTGGTTGAAGGTCCCGACGCCTCGATTGCCCACTTGCTCGATAGCGCTGACCGTCAGGTTGTTGGCCGACATGGAGAACTCGGTCGTCGCGGCGCCGGTTGCGTTGGCGAGGTCGATGGTCAGGGAATAGAGCGTGACCGCCGCGCCGGTGTAATCGTAGGTGATATTTCGATTCACGCCGTCGCTGAACGCGAGGTAAACGGCATCGCCGGCCACCGGCACGTTGCCGGGATTCCAACTGCCGGCCGCGCTCCAGTTGCCGCTTGCGGTGCGAACGGCGATATCGGTGGTGACGGCATGGAACCCAATGACGTCCATGGCCGCAACGTCAACGGGGGAGAAGTCGTTTTCCACGCCGGTTGGAGAGAAAGCATTGAAAGAATCGTCGGTTTCGCCGGCCCAGTCCTGGAGGTCGCCGAGAGGGTTGGAGTTGTAATCCATGAGATCGGTGGCGCCGCCGTCGACGGAGAAATAGACGCCGGTGTCGGTCTTGTTCAGGCTTCGCACGCCGGGGGCCGTGTAGCGGAAAAGATCGTAAGCGGCGTAAAAGGTCGGAGAGAGTCCCTCAAATCGGCCCATGTCCTCGGTGATTTCGTGTTCGGCGAGGCCGATGAAATCGCGTTCTCCGGGTGCGGCGCGATTATTGGGATCGAAGGAATAGGTTGCGGCGGTGGTGCTGAAGGTGAACATGCCGTCAATGCCCGGTGCGGTGGCCGGGATGAGACCGAGGGCCTTCTGTTGCGAGGTGGAGAGAAGAAAATTGCCGCCGCCGGTTGGATCGGGAGAAGCAGGCAAGGTTGCAAAGGCAGCCGTCTGGAAGGAGCTATTGGCCTTGGCGATCAGGTCGCCGCGGACATTGGCGTACGAAAAACCGCCCGAGCTGGAGGCGCTGCTTTCGCCGACGAAACTGGAATCGGACGACGCGACGACGTCGATGTTGATGGTTATGTCATCGCTGAAAAGATTCTCGATCTGCTGAGCGGCATAATTGGTCGCGCTTTCCACCGAAGCGGCATAGGACAGAGTGGTTACCGTCGGATCATAAGTAAGATCAATGGTCAATCCGCGAGCCGGGGCTTCAAACGCCAGGCCGCATCCAGTAAGAATCATGCAGTTACGAAGAAGGCGCGAACTTCGAGCGGCGTGATTCTTGCCCCTTTTCTTGGACATATTCTCTCCTCCAGGCCACGGAAAGGACAATCCAAATAGGGCACGCCTTAAATCACGGCGACTTTCCCCGCGGATTTTAGGCAAGCCTATTTGTCGGTTCAACAGGATTTCCGAGTCGTGCCGATCTATGCGCCATCTAATCCGCCTATTGGGCCGGTCGAGTGGCGGGACCTCGAAAAGAGCGTTCGATCATGTCGTGTGGATCATACGACCGCGGATAATCGCGCCAGAGCCAGCGCATCATTTCCGGCAGGATCGCGCCGCCCTGCTTCTGGCCATGCAGGCCAATGCCCCAGGTGTAATTCACGTCGTATCCCTTGCGGGTCAGCGCGTCGACGAGCCTGACGTTCTGAAGGTGCCAATCGCGGGTCGGATCATAAATGTCGCCGTGAAGGGCGCGATTGTCGTTGACGCCGTCCTGGAGAAAAATGCGTATGGGCTTCTTCTCGCCGGCGAGGATTTTTTGGGGATAGACGTATCCGCCGCGCAGGTTCACGAAGCTGCCGACGATGCTGATGACTTTGCGGAATTGATCCGGCCGTTCCCACGCCACGGTGAACGCGGCGATCGCCCCTGAGCTGGACCCGGCGATGGCGTGCATGTCGGCATCGGGCGAAATGTTGTACTGCCTGGCAATCACGGGCATCAATTCATCGACGATCACCCTGGCGTACTTGTCGTCCAGCGTGTTGTATTCGACTGGGCGATTGGTGTTCTTGTCCCCCCAATCCCGAGGGGTCGGTTCCGGCTGCTCGGGCGTTTTCCCCGGATCGATAAACACGGCGACGATCACCGGAATTTCCCGCCGCCAAATGAGGTTGTCCAGCACGTTTGGAACGCGCATATCCCCCCGCATGTCGATCATTGCCTGTCCATCATTGAAGACCATCAGCGCCGCCGGCCGCGAAGGATCGTATTGACGCGGAACATAAACCCAATAGGTATGGACCGTCCCGGGAAAAACCTCGCTGGGCAGAGTCGTCGGACCAATCAACCTACCCTTCGGCACCCCGTCTTGCGGAAGTGAATCTGGACCAAGTTTGTAAAAACCGTCTTCCCCAGCGGCCAAGGCGCTAGCCGATGCCAACAGCACAAAGAGCAGGCCAATCAGCATGCGATCCATCGAACCTTTCGACTTAAGCCACATCGCGGCCAGGTACGTCCCGCAGCCGGCGATCGAAAGCGGGCTACTTGAACCGGGATATTACCCATGCCGGTCGGTCAATACGATCAATACGCCGGGATTTTGCGTTTGACCGCCGCCGCGCAAACGCCGGAACATTCCCTGAAATAAAACCCCAGGCCGCGCATCTACCAGGGCTGTTGGGACGGTTGTCGCCCCGGCAATTACCAACGAAAGGAGATGCGTATGCTGTGGAAAGCAATCAAGTTAGGCGTGATAACCGCGGCGGGAGCGGGCATTTTGGGGGGAGTGCTGTTCGGCACCGACCTGGTCAGCTATGTCGGCAGTTCCTTCCATTCGATTTCCCTGGCGGTGAAGGAGAACATTCCAATCGAATTCCAAATCCGCCGGGCGCGCGATCTGCTCGACGATACGGGGCCGGAGATGCAAAAGAACATCCGCCTGATCGCCGAGGAGGAAGTGGACATCGCCTCGCTGCGCGGCGACATCGCCCAGGCAAACCAATCCCTGGACGCGGAGAAAGTCCGCATGCAGACCCTTCGAGACGATCTGGGGACGAATCAGTCCACGTTCACGATCGGCGAGCTTTCCTACAGCCGCCCGCAGTTGACGCAGGAACTGGCCCAGCAATTTGCCAACTACAAGGAGGCGGATATCTCCTTGCAGCAAAAACAGCAATTGCTGGAGAACCGGCAAAGCGCTCTGGCCGCGGCCAATCAAGCGATTCAAGTCGCCAGCGATCAGCGAGCGGGATTGCAGTCCGAAATCGACGCGCTGGAGGCGCGATATCGGCTGGTGCAGGCCACCGCGGTGGGAACGGACGTGCAGGTGGACAACACCAAGCTGGCCCAGGCGCAGAAAGTGATCGGCGACGTGCGCCGGCAACTGGCGATTTCCGAACAGATGCTGGCCGAGGAAGCCCGATTCGCACACGCGGTCCCGGCGAACGCGGTCAACGAGCAGGATTTGCTCAAGCAGGTGGACGGTTGTTTGTCCGGTCCGGCGACGGTGGCCGTGAACCAAGCGGCCAACGGCAAGTGAACTTCAGGAGGCGTGGCCGAATTTCAGGAGCAGTGGCCATGAAACCGTACAGTTGCAGCGAAGGCGCGTCTACCGAAGGCGACGGCGGCAAGGTAGAATACCGGCGGCGCGGCCGGCAAATGGTGCAGGAATTGGAGACGTTTCTCCGCGCCGAGCTTGCCAGCCCGCGTGAGGGAAGACGCATCTCTTTTCTTGCCGCGCGGCGCGAAGGATCCATCGGTTCTGTGGCATCGGTAGACTTGGCCGAGGAATGAAGCCGTGCTGATCCTGCGACTCAAACAATGCGAGCGGGCGCTGGCCGACGGCCGGCTGGACGAGGCGTTTGATCTGGCCTGTCAGGGCGACGTTCGAGCCCATCGCCGCGGGCAGCAGTTGATCGGCAAACTTCTCAAAGCGTTGATCGATCGCGGCCGCCGGCATTTGGCGCAGGGACGCCTGGTCGCCGCCGCGGCCGATGCCGACAAGGCGGTCCTGCTTGGCGGCAATCTGCCCGAGGGGGTCCAATTGCAGGAAGCGGTGCGCACGGCCCGGCGCGGCAATGAAAACGTCAATCAGCAAGCGGCGCAAGCGCTGGCCCTGGCGCGACGGCATGCGGAGCAGGGCCAGCTTACGGTCGGTCAGCAGGTCCTGGCCGAATCGCCGGTGGCCGATCCGCGATTGGATTGTTTGAAGCAGGATTTGGCCGCCCGCCGCGCGGGGCTGGAATCCCGTCTGAAAAGAGCAACGGAGGCGTTCAACGCCGGCGATTGGGAAGCGGCGATCGATCATATTGCCGGCGCGGGCAGGAACGGCGCCCAGGATGCGGCGCTGAGGCTGCTGGCCGACCGGATCGCCGACCACGTCGCAACCGAAGCGGCGACGCACGTGGAATCCGGCCGGCTGGACACGGCGGCGGCACTGCTGGAGAGGCTTGGCGGGCTGCCGGCCGAAACGACCGCGACGCGGCAGCTTCGCGCGGCGTTGGATCAATGCCGGGCGGCATCCGACGCCATCGCCGCCGGACAGCATCGGCAAGCCGATGAAACTCTGCGCCGATTGCAGGTCACGTGGCCCAAGGCCGGCTGGATTGGCGAACTGGCTGAACAAGCCGGGCAGTGGGGCCAGGTTCAGACGGCGATCCAAGCCAGTCCGCTTTCGTTGCTGGCGCCCACGGCAAAGCGGGGGTTGGCGGAAACGCGTTTGCCAACGGTGGAGATGGCGCGGATGCAGTCGCTGGTTTTGCACATCGACGGTGTGGGCAGCTTTCAGGTTTTGCCGGAAGCGAAGATCTCGATTGGGCCGCTCAGTTCGACGCGAGTTTTGGATTTACCGCTGATGATGGACGCGGCGGCGCCGGCGATCACCCTTTCGCGATCCGAAGAAGATTATTTCCTGATCGCGGAACGGCCGGCGACGGTGAACGAAGTTCCCTGCATGAGCAAACTGCTGAACAGCGGAGACCGGATCGGGCTGGGAGCGCGTTGCCGGCTGACGTTTCGGCGTCCCAGCGCCGCCAGCGGCACGGCGGTGCTGGACATCTCGGGAGCGCGCCTGCCCGGGGCGGGAATCCGGCAGGTGATCCTATTGGATCGCGAGATCGTCATCGGTCCCGGAGCCGGCGCTCACGTTCGAGCCGACGAATTGCCCTCGCCGGTGGTGCTGATCCGCAGCCCAGAGGGATTGGCGTGCCGAAGCGCGGATGAAATAACGATCGACGGGCGGCGGGCGGGCAACGCGGCGAACCTACCGGAGGGCGCGCACGTTTCCATCGGCTCACTTCGTTTCGTGATTTCCAGGGAGCAGAGGCCATGACGGTCGATGAAGAGGTTGCGGGCAGAATCTATCAATACAAGCACGGCGATCGGCCGCTGGAAGGATACACCATCCAACGCGCCGCCGGACGCGGCGGATTTGGGGAAGTCTACTTCGCGGTCAGCGACGGCGGGCGCGAAGTGGCGCTCAAGCTGGTGATGACGTACGAGCAGATCGAACTGCGCGGCATCAGCCAGTGCATGAACCTCAAGAGCCCGCAGCTCGTGACGATTTTCGACGTGAAGTACGGCACGGATGGACGGCCGTGGGTCATCATGGAATACGTCTCCGGGCCGTCGCTGCGCGAATTGCTGGATGCGGCTCCGTCCGGGCTGGGCGTCGCCAAGGCGGCATTCTTCCTGCGGGAGATCGGCAAGGGGCTGACGTACCTGCACGATTGCGGCATCGTTCATCGCGACCTGAAACCCGGCAACATTTTCTACGAGAACGGATACGTCAAAATCGGGGATTACGGGCTGAGCAAGGCGATGAGCATGACCCGGCACAGCGGGCAGACCGTGGCCGTCGGAACGTTGCACTACATGGCCCCGGAGATCGGCGAAGGCCGGTACGACCGCACCATCGACATCTACGCCTTGGGCGCATTGTTGTACGAGATGCTGACCGGACAGGTTCCGTTCTACGGCTCCAGCCCGGCGGAAGTGTTGATGAAGCATCTGACCAGCCAGGTGTGCCTGGACGGAATCGAAGAGCCGTTCCAATCGGCGATCCGCAAGGCGCTGGCGAAGAATCCGGCCGAGCGGTTTCAAAGCGTGCAGGAGATGGTCGAGGCGATCTTCGGCTCCGAGCACGTTCGCAACAGCGTGTCGCAATTTTCGCCGGCGAGCCTGACGCAGATCGCGGGACGGGCGGCACAACACGTCGGCGCGCCGGGATCGTTTCCTCCTCGGGGGCGATCGGATGTGCCGAAGGACAAATGGG
Organism: Tepidisphaeraceae bacterium; assembly: GCA_050010915.1. Taxonomy (GTDB): domain Bacteria; phylum Planctomycetota; class Phycisphaerae; order Tepidisphaerales; family Tepidisphaeraceae; genus PALSA-1353. The sequence continues at coordinate 29,330 of JBEKKC010000011.1, forward strand.
AGAACTTGGCCGAGCGCTTCAGCGAGAAGTTGGCGCTCGTGGGAGATCGCCTCATAGAGGCAGGCGATCGAATCGCCGGCAAGAGACGGACGGCCAATCCCCCGGCCTTGGGCGCGATGGGGTCTGATCCGCTGACTCCGGCAGCGCGGATGACCATGGCATTCCTGGCAATGTGCCTGGCTGCGTTTGTCGCCGGCATCGGCGCGGGCGACCGTAACGGCCCATTCGGCGCGTTCTTCGCCTTGTTCGCAATTGGCGGCGCGATGATCGGCGTTAACGTGGCGTGGAGAGCCATCGGATCGGGTCTTCGCACCGAATCCAAGTGGGTTCAGCGGTTTGCGCTTGGCGCCCCCGCGGCGATAGGCGCGACCATTTTGAGTTTCCCCTGGTGGTTCGCGTTACATAATCTTCCATCGACTTTGGAAGCCTGCTTCGGAGCGATGCTTCTGATCGAGTGGCAACAGCGCCTTTCGCCCGACCGGAAAGAACGGCTTTCGGTGGGCCATCTGTTCACATCGGGAATCTGCGCGGTCGTTCTGGCGGGGATGCTGGACGACAATCAGCCGTTGACGGCGATCGCGACGGTGGTGGGCGCGTCGGCGGCGGTAAGCTTGAGCAGCGCATGGCGTCCGCGGGCCGTCGGGCTGGCGCCTCCGCCGATTCCGACGCCCGCCGCGGCGCCGCCGGCGCCGCCAGTTCCCACGCCGATGCAATCAGGTCCTTCGCCGGCGCCACATACAAGCGTTGCACAAGGCAAAGCACCGGCCCCCCGGTTCACGGGCTTCGGAGGGGCGATGTTCTTGCTGGCGCCTCTCATTCTATGGACGTGGTGTTTTGTCGCCGTGAACCACAGCCGAAAACCGGTGTCGCTGGTGCTTCTGGCCGCGGCCGTCATTGTGACGATTCAAGTTTTCAAACCGAATCGCGGAGGCTTTATGTTCAATGCCAACACTTCCACGGCGGACGAAATGATGTCCCAGGACTCCTCGCTGGGAGGATTTGCCTCGTCGGTGGCGCGGGGCGTCGCCGGACTCATCGGATCGATGCTTCTGATGGCGTCGATTTTGCTGGCGTTGTCGGTGGCGATGGACGTGCCGGGACTGTTTGCCTCCGGAGTTCTGGATGCGCGCCTGCCGCACGATTTGGAGATGGCGTTCGGCACGAGGCAATGGCCGCGGCTGATGATGGAATCTGCGACGGCGACTTGCCTGGTGACGTCGGTGGTTTCGCTGGTGCTGTTGCTGATGGCCCGGCGGCATGGCGGAGGCGCACACATGTTCCGTACGGTGCTGGGAGTTGGGGTGCTTTTGGGCGCGGCGGTCACGCTGGGCCGGATGCTGCCGGATTTGGCGTACGTGACGCCGGCGGCGACGCCCGGCCAGACGATTGACGCCTACTTCCAGCAGGTGCAATTCCCCGCGGTGCTCAAAGCGTCGTTCATATTCCTGCTGGGCGCATTCCTGCTGGGCTGGCCGGCCTGTCGATCCCGGCGTGCGCGGATGAATCATCAGGCGGCCGATCCCGCCGCCAAACAGGACAGCGGCAAATGACCGGTGGGGAACACGATGTTTATACGCACATTGCTCATCACGATGGTGGCGCTGGGAATCGCGGTGATCCTGCATCAGCGACTGGCCGATCAAGACGAGTTGTTTGGTGCGGCGGCCGTGGCGACGCCCGATGCGGCGGCGGCGCTGCGGTCCGTCTCGGGGGCCGCACGTTCGACCAAGCCGTGGATCGACGATTTCGCGGGGTTTTCGGCCAGTCACCCGGGCCGATGGATCGTCGGGCGCTGCGCGCGGCCGTGCCTGTCGCAAGCGGAAGCCGAAGAATCTTCGCGAACGGACGCGGCGCGGGCGGTGTACGCCATCGCGCTTGAGCGGATCGGTGCGGGGCGCGGCGATCGGAAATGGCTGGCCGGCCGCCTGCTGGCGGACGTGCGGGCGGGTGAACTTGCGGCCGATGAGCTGGTCGAACGGTTCGATCGGCCTTACGGAACGGTCTGGACCGAAACGGTGTTGCTGGACGCATCGCCGGCGAAATTGGACAGGCTCGTTGACCGTTACCGGGGCGAACTGCCGGCGCGCCGCGCTTGGATGACGGCCGTGCAACTGGGGGCGGCGGCGCTCACTCTGTCGGTATGGATCGCGTATCTCCTGCTCAACATGATTACCAAAGGATATTTCACCTTGCGGCTTCGCCTGCTTGCCGCGACGATAACGGCGGTGGCACTGGTGGTTTTGCTCGGTGGACCATGACGCAATGGACCGAAGCAGAGCGATACATGATGGACCAGATTCGCCGCGGGAGCGACGAAGCGTGGTCGCAATTGGTGGAGCGATATCAGGGCCGCCTCATCGCCTTTGCCCGCCGCCGAGCGCCCAAAAGCCTGGAAGCCGAGGACTTGGTGCAGGACACGTTTCTGCTGTTTCTGCGTGGATTGTCCCAGTATCGCGAGCAGGCGAGCATCGAAACGTTTCTGTTCGTGATTCTGCGCCATCGTCTGGCGGAATCGCATCGGGGCAAACGCGTCGGCGTCTGTGAGTTGCCGCAACGGGAGGAAACCGGCGGGGAGGTCAACCTGCCGGCGCCGGACCCCACCGCCAGTTTCTACGCGCGGCGCGATGAACAGCGCCAAGCCGCTCACGCGGCCCTCGGCGCGGCATTGGACGAGTTGGTTCACCGGATGAAGGAGCGGACGAATTTGCCGGACCTCCAGATCCTGGAAATGGTTTTTTACGCTCAGCGCCCCAATCAATGGATCGCCGCCGAAATGGGCGTCGATGCCAATCACGTCGCGTTGCTCAAGCATCGCTGGATCAAACAGCTTCGCGAGCGCGTGGAACAATCCATGAGACAGTCCGACCTTCCCTGGGACGCCCCCGAGGCGATGGACTCGTTGCTGACGGAAATCTGGGAGGACCAGCGGCCAAGCTGCCCCAAGCGCAGCACCGTCGGCGGGTACGTTCTGGGCACGCTCGATGAGCCGTGGCGACGATACGTCGATTTCCACCTCAACCGCCTGAACTGCTCATTCTGCCGGGCGAATTTGGAAGATTTACAGCAGCAATCCCAGCAGAACGCCAGTTCGCTGCGGCATCGCATTCTACAGTCCACGGTGGGATTTCTGCGTAAGGCGTGAGGGTTCTTCCCAAGAACTCTCAACCTAACGCAAGGCTTCGCGATTTTCTTGGGAATTTAGTACGATTTGGCACGGACGCGGCGCATTGAATGGAAGCGCGCGGGAGCTAGCCGATGAAAGTGCTCTTTATCGGCGGGACGGGGATCATCAGCACGGCCTGCGTGCGTCTGGCGGCATTGCGGGGGATGGACGTACACGTCCTGAATCGGGGAAAGACGCCGGCAAAATTGCCTCCGCAGGTCAAACTTATCCACGCCGACATTCAGCAGGAAGATCAGGCCCGAGCCGCGCTGCGCGATCAAACTTTCGACGTGGTTGCCAATTTCGTCAATTTTGTGCCGAGCGATATTGAACGCGACATCCGGCTCTTTGGCGGGAAGACCGGGCAGTACATCTTCATCAGTTCGGCATCGGCTTACCAGACGCCGCCGCTGTATTGGCGCGTGACCGAATCGACCCCCCTGCACAATCCGCACTGGGAATATTCGCGGAATAAGATCGCGTGCGAGGAGCGGCTCGTGGCCGAATACCGCCGCGGCTCTTTTCCGGCGGTGATCGTGCGTCCGTCGCTCACGTACGGTGACACGCTCATCCCGCTGTCGATCACCAGTTGGACGCAGTCCTGGTCCCCGGTGGACCGCATGCTCCGGGGCAAGCCAATCATCGTTCACGACGACGGGACGAATCTTTGCAGCGCCACGCACAACTCGGATTTCGCAAAGGGATTTGTCGGACTGTTCGGAGACGTCCGCGTCGTCGGACATCCGGTGCACATCACCAGCGACGAGGTGCTGTCATGGAACCAGCACTACCAGATCGTGGCCGACGCCGTCGGGGCCAAGCCGAAATTCGTGTACGTCGCCAGCGACACGCTCGTCTCGCTGAATCCGGAACTCCAGGGCTGGCTCTGGGGCGGATTCTCCCACAGCGTCGTGTACGATAATTCCAAGATCAAGTCGCTCGTCCCCGATTTTGCGGCCACGACGACCTTCAAACAGGGGATTGGCCAAACGATCGAACATTTCCAGCGTACGCCGGAGTTGCGCTCGCTCGACGCGAAATTCGACCAGTGGTGCGACCGCGTGGTGGCGACGGTGCAAAAATGAACGAGATGACAAAATCAATGAATGCCAGTTCGCTAGGACTCGCTCTTTCATCAGACAAAATGAGCCATCCTTGCCGATGGCTCAATTGTTTCAAACGGTTGGAGGATTGTCCTACACCGACTTTCTTGGCCTGCGCAAAAGGCCGATCGCGCCGATGCCGAGCAGTGCGAAGGCACCGGGTTCGGGGCAGGCACCCGAGCCGTTCATGTACAACCCGGAGTCTGCGTCGTAAAAATCCTCGGTAACGACTACGCCATCCGTCGATAGATTGGTGAGGTCGCACTCGATGGTGGCGTCGTCGGCCACGCCCACCCCAGTTGTAGTCCACTCGATTCCGCCGTCCGGCATTTCATTTCCGTAGGGATCCGTGGAGACGTACTGGTAAGTCCAGGGTCCTGTGCCGGCGGGTGCGTCGAGGGTGGGAACCGCCGTCGTGTCGATGGGAACGTCGGGAAAGTACCACAACTGTGTTAGGTCGACGGGCTCTGGGTCCGTATCATCAGGGTCTAACGTCGATGTGGCATCCTGCAGTTTTGCTTTGTTTTTAACGCAGGTGCACACTGTCCGCCAGTCGACCTGTGTTATCTTCGACACGCCGGATGCGCGCGAGAGATCAATCCATTCTCCTGCTGGTTGGAAGCCGGTGAATTGCATGCTGACCTCGAACGTAGCCGTTGAACCCTTTCCGGGGTTTTGCACCGCCCATGTCTCGGGAGCGGAATTGCCGTGCATATCACCCCCACTGATGCCGGTGCTCTGATTCCAACCGATCCCTTCGACATCTTCTGGCCGACCACCCCAGATGTAAACCTGCACGTTTTTCGTCCAGCCAATCAGCGGACCAAAGGGATCCTCAACGCCAATATAGGCTTCCTGGCCTGCGCCGTACTGAAGTCCGCCCCCTGGGGGTGGCCAAGCATTCCAGAAACCATCGCCAGCGGTAGGAAACCCTCCGGCGGGTGGCGGACTAGCAGGAAGATATGGTCCGATGTTCCACACAATCGATGTTGTGGCAGCATGACAAACTACCGCTAGTGCCACGACGAGACACGAGCCAAACGCAATTGTCAAAAGCTTTCTCACGGCGACGCCTCCTTATTCAGCTAAATGCCTAGCGCGAAGACCAAAGAGAATTGCCCGACCGACATACCTATCGCGCGATCCGCCTACGGCGGCCGCATTCGCAGATCGGCTTTGCGCATTCTTAACCAGCAAGATTATTTCAGCATTGCCGGCGCGGTTCTGCAAAGGATATGTTTTTGGAAAAGCGGATGATTCTTTGGATTTCGGCAAAAAAAATCGTGAAATTCATTGCCCGGTCCGCCAAGCCGCGGGCGAAAGGCCCTCGTGGACCTTGAAGGCATGGCGAAAGGCGTCGAGGCTGGCGTAGCCGGTCGCGCCGGCTACTTTGCGAATGCGGTTTCGGGGATCGCGGAGCAACTCCTTGGCCTTGGAAAGGCGAACTTCTTCCAGGAAATGGTGGAAGGTCACGCCCGTGGTTTGACTGAACAGGGCGGAGAGATAGGAGGCGTTCTTCTTCATGGCCGAGGCTACCTCGTCCAGGTTGATCGGGCGGGAGTAGTGCTCATGCACGTAGTCGAACATCGCCTCAACGATCTTCTGGGCGCGGCTTCCCAAACCGGGTTGGAGCGTGGATTCCGGGAGGCCGGGCAACCGATGGCGCAGCTCCCCGCGCAGGCGCGCGGCCTCGGCTTCAGTGTTGTTCAACCTCCGCAGGGCGCTATCCAATCCGCTGCTGGCCGTCCGAGCCTCGGCGGTGGACTGCAAATCGTGGACGATCAGACACACGAATGCCACCGCGCGATGGAACGCGGCGGAGGATACGCACTTGCCCGCGTGCTCGGTCCAGAACCGGTCGCCGCCGCTGAACTCTTGGGCCGAGGAAAAGCGAGACGCTATTTTCGCCTGCAAGACCAGCGTGAGCGCGCAGACATTTTCCACTTGAAGTCCGGCACAGAAGTTGGTGATGCCGCACTCACCCGTGAATCGCCGGCCTTGATTGGTCGGGGAAGAGGCGGGTTTCCAACGGTGCTGCAAACAGGACTGGCAGCATTGGGGCCGCGGGATTGCATCGCTTGCCCGCTGGCGCGCAATCGGACACGGGACCGGCATTTCGCCGTTTCCGTGGAAGTCCAGCGGGCGATGCCAAAAGACGTGCAGGCGCAGGCCCGTCAGTTGGGTAATAAGTTTGAGCAGCGGCTCGCTCAGCCGTGTGCGAAGCAGGTCCTGACAGTCCCTGAAGGCGAACAGCTCCGAGGGTTCGACCTCTGCCACCCATTTCAATGGCGCGGCCTGAATACCGCATCGGAGTTGGGCTGGGGCTTCGGCGTCGGGCGCCTCTGTCCGAGGCCTCTCTGTCACGCTGCGGCTTTTCACGTCGGTTGTCATAAGACTCCAAAGACTTGCTTCCCGGCGCCAGCGGAGTCTAAACATAAGCGCCATCAGGAGACCAAGGTCATTATAACCGTTTTTTTGACATTATTCCGTCGTTTTCAAAACCGAAGGCCATTTCGATCGCGCCATTTGTAACTGCTCGCAAATTAAGGAGATCGCACCCGGCAGGACTCGAACCCCGAGGGATCGGGATGTTCCACCTGCGACCCTCGGTTCCGAAACTATTCCGCTAAGCCAGAAACGCTTGCGAATGCGAGCGTTACGATTTCTACAGATCACATGATTTCGCGCATTTTTCAACGGTGTAGTACGAGTTTTACACAGAATTGGCGAAACGAACATTCCGATTGCAGCATTACCAATTAATTGCATGCGGCTAGCAAGTAGGCGGACACTTTAGAGAGTGTGCGACGCAGACACTCCAAGATTTGAACCTGACCTTCACTTGCTCAAACTCCGACCCCCCGCCAGCGCATTGAACATCAGCCGCCTGGCGGTTACCGGATGAAAACCATCGGCATTCCCGCTCAGAAATGAATTCATCAGCCCTGGAATCGCCAGCATCACGATTTCGCCTCGCCCGCATTCGATCGTCGCGGCAGCAACGCCTATATTCGGATCGTGGTCCTTCCCATAGCCAATGACCGCCTCCATGCCCCGGCCCCAAAGCATCAAACCATTCCCCTGTCCGATCTGATACGGCCAATCCAGCACGCAATCGCTGGGCAGACCGTCGAGCAGCCAGTGCCTGCGCCCAAAGAACCAGAACCCCAACCAGGAGGGACCCGATGCGCCAACCGCGCCGGCATAATTCAAAAGCCCTTGGCCGGCGAGGTATTTGGCAACCTCGTCCGCGTCTTTGCCGCCACTGGTCAGCAGAACCACCCGCGCGCCATCGTGCCGCGCCCGCTCAACCGCCGCGCCAAGATCCGCCACCCAGTAGTCGCCGCTTTCCCGCGCGATCGGCGTCCACACGTGACCCGCCGGGTCGGTATATGGCTTGGGACGGAAAACCTCCCGCACCACCTTGCCCGACGAATCGCTCAGCTCCACCGCCGCCAGCGTCGCGTTGTCGGCCTCCGCGCGCGGCACCGAAAGTCGGAGCTTTCCGTCTGGCGCATCGACGATGAACGTTTCGACCAGCGCCCGATTCTTTCCACCTGCCCTGGCGAAAATGTCCAATTCCCTGGCAACCGTTTCGCCGTTGATCGCAATGTCGAAAAGGCGCTGCCCGGCCGCGTTCTGGTAAGAGTCTGCCAGATACAGCCTGACCGTGATCTTCCCAGCGGCTAGCCCCCGCCACGTCCCGATCGGACCCGGCTGTCCCCACATCTGCTGCTTAAAGAGGCCCGGATCGGTAGTGTTGGAAATGTCCGCGTCGCTGTTCCCGGGACTCCAGTTCTCGGGGCCGCCGCTGCCTGTCGCGACCAGAATCGTGGCCACTTTTCCAAGCTTGGAAGAAAGCCCGACCGCGTCCGCATTGAATTCCCGCTTGAGCGCAGCGATCGACTCATCGCTGTCGCCGCCGCAGGCAATCGTCCCCTTCAGCGCCGCCGGCTGCGGATCAATCACCAGCATCGGCTCGTCCCGCTGAAGCAATGGCGCGCCACCGGCCATGCGGCTCAGCGCGGCATGGATAGTCACCGACCCCGGCTCGTTCACTGTAAATCGAATGTCCTGTTTCAGCAGTTGGCCAAAAGTCTCCCCGCCTCTAAGTTCAACCGGATACTCCGCTTGAAAGAGTGGATCATGTCCGGCCATCGAGGCCGAAACAGCAAGCCGCCACGAGCCCGTCAGATTCCGCTCATTGATCTGATGAACATCCACCACCGCCGCATCGCCTTTGGCGATCACGTAATGGCGCGGTCGCACCACCAGGACTTCTGGCTCCGATGCCTGGCGGATCAGCGATGGATCAGCCTTGAGTTGACGCAATGAGTCAACCATCCCGCTATGATCGTCGATCGACGTGGACTCCCAACCGGACAGCACGATGTAATCGACGTTATTGCAAATACGGGCGTTTTCCAGCAGATGCGCGGCAGAGAAATAATGCTTCGCCGCCGCCTCCTGAAAGAGCGTTTCTGCGTTGGGAAACGCGGAGCGAAATTGGTAGTCATCGAGGAACTTCTCGTATGCCGCCACGATCGTCTCGTGCGCCGCCAGATCATAGCCGCTGGGCCGGTTTGCCTTGTACCAGTTCACAATCGCCGTGTGATCGTCCGGCGAAGCGCCTGTCGCCAACTCGCCCCACACCACGATCTCCTTGTGGTTTTCCGTGCGATACTTGAAATCGGCGGGCGATTTGTACATCGAATCCAGCCAGACCCCTGGCGAATCGATTGCCGTGTGCTGATCCCACCAACCGGTGTGGCCCGTTCCATCGTCGTGGAGCCATTCATCGCTATAGGGCAGCGTCCATACCTGGTTGTCCGCGCTGACACCGGATTTCAGTAGGATCATCCTCGAAGGATCGGCCTGGCGCATTTTGTTCAGGGCGTAAAAGATGCGCGGGTTGCTCAGATCGGGGCTGGTTTCATTCTGTAACGTCCAGACACTGACGCACGGGTGAGACCGGAAGGCCCGGATCATCGCCAGCTCCTTGTCGAGCTGGTAGCGATTGAGGAAATCGAGCTGCGCGCCTTTGCCGGTGGTGTCGGTCGGGACAGTGGGACCTGGTGCATCCGCCACCTCGTCCTGGAAGGTGAAAAGCCCGCCCCCGGCCTCGCAATAGCGAAGCAATCCCGCGCGGTCAAAGGCGTCCAGCACCACGGCCTTAGGCATGTGCCGGTGGTTTTGAATCGAATCCAGGCCCAGCGCCCTCACGGCCGCCACTTCCCGCTGCGCGGCCGCCCCGTCCGGAAATATCCCGTTGGGCGCCCAGAAACCCCAGGAAATCGACGAGCGCGGCACGATGCGTCGGCTGTTGAGATAAAGCTTCGCGTCGGTCCCCAGGCCCTTCGCCTCCAGCCACCGAAAACCAAATGTCGTGCCGCGATCCGAATGCGCGACCGACGGCAGACTTGCCGACGCCTCATAAAGATTCGGCTGGTCGATGTCCCACAACTGGCAGTTGACCACGGTTGCGTCGGTCGCGGCAGTCACTGTTCCGCCCGCTGGAACGTGAACAACTTGGCTGCTCTGATAATAAACATTCCCGTCCCGCGTAATCGTAAAATCGAGCGGCCCATCATATGCCGGGCCGCTCGAAGCAATTTCTGCCTGTAGGCGAACCGATCGCGAATCGGGCTTGTTGAAGATCGCCAAATCGCTCACGCTCACTCGCCCGCGGACCTGCATCTCGACGCCGCCCGCAAGCCCCCCGAACGCGTGCGTGGCAGGAAGCGTGTATTTTCCCCATTTGAATGAAAGAAAATCCATCCAATCCAGTCTGCCGCCGGGATTCGTGATGCGCACGGCCAGCAGATTGGGACCGGCTGGATTGATGGCATCCGTGGCGTCCGCAATAAACGGCGCCTCGGAGATAATGCTGTACCCCACGAGCTTCCCATTGACGTACACCTCGCTGCGCAGCCGCCCGGCGGGAAAATGAAAAATCAACCGCTCTCCCGGTCCCAACGCCGGCGGCGTGAATGGCCGATACCACCACGACACGCCTAGATAATTCCCCTCGGCTGCGACGATGTCCGCCGGTTTAGTCGAACTCGCCGTGCGAGCGGGCGCCTTACCGAAGTAATATTCCTCAACAGTTGCTGGGAGCGACACACCGATACCCGCGCTGTCATTCAGCGCCGACCACCCGCCTGTCGGCGGATTCACCGGCATTCTCTGGAGATCGACGTCTTCCGGCAGGTAGATCGCGTCATCCTGCCAGGCCGCATTTGGATCCAACCACAATCGCCATCCCTGATCGAGATTGGAGGAGCCGGAGACAGCCGCCTGCGCGGCCGACAAGAAGATGAATTGAAGCAGGATACTGATTGAAGAAATGGATTTGGCGATGTTCATTTAAACTCTTTCCTTAACGATGCCGCGAGGTTCTTGCATGGCTTCCCAGGTCCGCCAATCCGCGCCTATTTCACAAGCACCGACACTTCGGCCGCCGACGCGAGATTGTTGTCATTCACGGTTCGCAGCGCCGTCAGCCGGAAGTAGCGTGCAGTCATGGTCGCCGGCAGTCTCACGACCTGCTGCTGCCGGCTGTTGACGATATTGTCGAAATCCACATTGTCCGCCGCGATGGTCCAGTTCTTTCCGTCCTGGCTGACCTCAAATCGAGCCCGGGTGATGATCCCGCCATCCCACTGGTCCTGGCGAGGAGTGTAGGTGAAGCCGCGGATCGCCACCGTTTCGCCCAGATCGACGGAAAGATGATGGGGCATCGGATCGACCTTGTCGCGATACCGTGTGTGCCAGAAAGTGTTCGGGTCGTCATCAATCGCCTTGCGCGGCTCTCCTTCGAGACCATCCTGTGAATCGCAGTCAAGGATTTTCCACTTCCCCTTGGCCAAGCCAAATTCCACACGTACAGTCGAGGCCCCTCCAAAAAAATGCGCACCGGAAGTCAGCGGGAATGTTTGTGCAACGATTAGGCCACCGCTCGGCATCGGAATCGGATCGGCGTAGAGGGGCGAACTGCTGGTGGGGTCAGATCCGTCGAGCGTGTAGCGCGCGCAGGTGCCTTCCGGAACCTTGAGTGTCACTATGCCGTTGCCATCGCGGGTGATAGTCGGGGCCGAGAGTAAAGGTGGAGCAAGATAGAGCCCCATTTCGGCGAGCGTCGCTCGGACGCGGAACTGCGTGAAGCGGACGCGGAGCCTGGAGACGGTCGCATCCGCGAAGCGGACCAGGCGCTTGTTGCCGATGACGGTGCCGCTGGCGGCGGGACGCCACTGGCCGTCTTCGAACACGTCCACATCGAACGCCTCGACCCGCTGCCCCGAGGCGATGTGCTCCCGGAGCATCAGGCAGTTGGCTCGCACCGGAGCGGGAAGTTCCGCGGTGACCGTGACCAAGGCCGGTCCGTCTGTCGTGGTCCAGAGCGTGTCGGGATTTCCGTCCAGCAACGCGCCAAGATCGCCGATGGATTTGCCGTCAATTACTTCCGCGCTCAGCTTGGCCCCGGCCGCGAGATTTTGAGAAAAGGTGGCCTTGAGATATTCGCCCAACTCCTTGAGGCGCGCGACATCATTCTCATGGAAAAGGCCGCGCCGGTCGGGCGGGACATTGAGCAGGAATTGCCCGTTGCCGCCGACTGAGCCGTAGTAGATACTCAGCAGTTCCTTCAGCGAGCGGACCCGGCCATCTTCGTACTTGTGGTAAAACCATCCCGGACGGAGTGAGGTATTCACCTGACTTGGATACCAGGCCAGAACCGGATAGTCGGTGCGGCTGCGCATCAGCGCATCGCGGCTTCCAAGGTCATCGCCGTGGATGTCGTTGAGAAAGCCCGAGAGCGTCTTGTCGGAGTTTTCCCACGGCTGGTCATCGCCGGGCATAGGGATAACACTCCACTCGCTCTGGCGCGTAAACCCGCCTTCGTTGCCGCACCAGCGGACATCGGGCCCGCGGACGGTGATGGCTGCGTTTGGCGCCAGCTCGCGAATCAGCTTCCAGTAGGCACGCCAGTCATAGACCTGTTGTTTTCCGTTCGGGCCTTCACCACAGGCGCCGTCGAACCAGACTTCTTCGATTCCTGGGTAGTTTGTCAGAACTTCCCGGAGCTGGTCGAGGAAGTGCTGGTTGTACTTCGGCGAATCGCCGTAGGTCTTCTCACGCCGATCCCAGGGCGAGATGTAGATGCCGTAATGCATCCCTTCGGCGCGGCAGGCGGCAATAAACTGCCCCACAACATCGCCATGGCCGTCTTTCCACGGGCTGTTCCTAACACAATGCTCTGTATATTTGCTTGGCCAGAGGCAAAAGCCATCGTGATGCTTGGCGGTAAGGATCATCCGCGCGATGCCGGCGGCCTTTGCCGCTGCCACCCACTGGCGAGCATCAAGATCCGTTGGATTGAAGAGCTTTTCATCCTCATTTCCCTGACCCCATTCACGGTCGGTGAAGGTGTTCATGCCGAAGTGGATGAATGCGGAGAATTCGTCGCGCTGCCAGGCAATCTGCCGGGGTGTCGGCCGGACGTCCGCAGCCTTGGCGAGTACTGTCTCCAGCGAATCCTGGGGCGAAAGGCGGATATTCTGCGAAAATGCAATTGCGGAAGAAAGACCGATCGGCAGCATCATAACAATCGCCGATCTAATGGATGATACTCTCATAGGATCCCTCTCGACCAAGCTACACACATTATTTCAGATACGACGCATCGGCCGTCTTCATGGTGCAGGGCTTGCCGCACTGGTGGATTGCACATAAGGCCGCACCTCGGCGAGTTTGATGATTTTGCCGACAGGCGCATCGGCCGTCGGCCGGGCCTGCAATTCGACGACGTTCGTCTCGTTCGGTCCGAAATTCAGCCAGCATTCCGGCAGCCAGATATCCCGCTGCGGCCCGACTGACCAATATCGTCCCAGCAGATGGCCGTTCAGGGTTAGAAACGCGTTGGCGTCGGCTTCGAGGTGAAGCTTCCAAGGCACCGACAACATCAAAGCAGTGCGCGGCAGCTGGAAGTCCAACGTGTAATGGACGAGCAGGCGCCGCTGCTCATCACGACCGATCGCGCCCCCGGCCACGCTTGTGGAGGGCGAAACCTGCAGCCCCTCCAACGCGCGCCCGATGGGCTCGATTTCGCAGCCCTTGTATGGCCCTCCCGGGCCGTAATCGTTTTGCACGAGCAGTGCGACGCTGTTGTTTCCCTCATGCAAATACGGGGTGATGTCAAACATCCATGGATGCGACCAATCGTCGGCGCTCCCGGCTTTCTGCCCGTTGACGTAGAGCGTTCCACTATCATCAATCGTTCCGAAGGTCAGCGCAACTCCGGCCGCGAGCCACTGTTTTGAAATCGGCAGCGTCGCGCGATAGACAGCCCTCATTCCCGCCGGCGTGTTAGCGGCCGGCTCGGCCAGACGCACCGTCGGCCAGTCATGATCGTCGAAATTCGCCCGGACTTCCGCCAAGTCCGCCGGGTTGCCCGTCACCTCCTTCATCCGCCAGCCCTCGACTGCGTGCGTCCGCGCCTGCTGAGGCACAAGGCTGATATGCGTGATCCCCTGACGTTGTTCAATGACGGGCCCGAAGTTTGGACAACCCAGGTTTTCGAACAGGATCTCCGCCGTGTTGCTTCCCTCGTGCGCGAGCTTGTCCAGATCGAAATATCCGTCCTTTGAGCAGACCGTTTGGGTTCCGTTGATGCGCGCTGTCAAGCAATCTCCACCCCCATCCGAGCGGACGTACAGCGCCAACGGGTTTTCCAGATCGTTCTCGGAGAGATTGAATTTCACGCGATAGTACACGTATCTTTGGTCCAAGATTCCGGCAAATTCCAGATGCTTCCCCGGCTGAACATCCCGCCAATCGTCCGCGGGCTCTTCGCCGGCAATGAAAGCGATGCCCACAGGTACCACCGCGGGCGCGGAATGTGCGGCGTCGGGACGCTCGACGGGTTTTGGAAGCCATTCACCGCCAGTTAAATCGCTTACGCCAGGCGGGACGTAGAGCACCTTCGCGCCGAAATCGCCCAGCTTGTAACTCAGGCTTTGCTCCAGCCCGTCTTCCGTCCGTACTTTCACGGTGGCTGATCGCGATTCGCTTTGTTGCGCGTTGCGGACGAATAAGAACCGGGATCCGTCATCCGACTGACGCAGATAGATGCTGACGTCCGGATGATCACCTTCGATTGTCAATTCGACCGGATCGGAATGGATCAATTGATCGCCATGTTCCTTAAGCATTTGGCCGATGGCCTTGACTGCGAAATATCGGTCTCCTTCGCCACCCCACTCGCGCAAAGGCGCGTTGTAGTCGTAGGTCTGCGTGATCGTGGGAGCGGCGTAGCGGAAGTTGGACCCGCCGTAGAACATGTAGTAGTTGAGCGATGTGCAACCGCGTTCGATGGCGGTCAGCGTCAACTGCGTGATTTGTGCCGCGTTGTGACCCCCGGAGAGCCCGCCCCCAACCTGGGAAAACCAGCCGCCCTGCAACTCGGTGACGGCGCGGAATTTTTCCGGCTGGTATTGGGCGCAATCTTCTATACCTTTGATCAGTGGCTCCATGTCATAGTTGGGATACTTGTTCACCGTGTTAAAGACATGGCAGCGCAGGAAAGGATCATCGCGGAAAGCCTTGTCAATTGTTTCGCAGGTGAACAGGGGCACGTCGATGCCGCCTTCCAGGGACGCGTGAGCGAGTGCACTCAGGACGTCTGCGCGCACGTCTGAAGGGATGCCAGCGCCGTTCCAGTCGTACTCGTTTTCCAGTTGCCACAGAATCACGCCGGTTGACCCCTTGGGTACGTTTGAAATCAAATGCGGCTTGACGGCCTTGGCGGCCGCGGTGAGCCAGTGCCGGTCCCATGCCAGCATTTCGGGGGAATTGCAACGAAGAAACCGTCCCAGGCGCAACCCGTCCGGCTCGTATTTCATCAGCCACCCAGGCAAACCTCCGCGATCCACTTCGGCACAGATGTAGGGGCCGGGACGAATGATGACGTAGAGCCCCAGATCTCTTGCCGTCTGAATGAAATCGCCGATCTGCTCCATATCGCGGAGCTTGGAAAAGTCGCCGGGGTTTGCCGGCTCGTCAGGCTCATGTAGATTCCAAGCCAGGTACGTTTCCACACAGTTCAATCCGGCGTCTTTGAGCTTCTGCAGGCGATCCTTCCACAGCTCGCGCGGGCAGCGGAAGTAGTGGATCGCGCCCGAATAAATGAAGACCGGCTTGCCATCGATGATGAGGCTATGATTGTCGTACCGGATGCGGTCCGGGTGCGAAAACTCAATTCCCACAGTCTTGTCCAGCTTGGACGATTCTGCCCCAGCGCATATCGTTGTCGCCGCGGTGATGACGAGTGCCATGAACTGCCACGTTGTATACCTGTGCATCGCCTGTCCTTTGCAGATTTGCATCCTCGATGATTGGTTTGTGAACCCCCTTTCCCTTACACGTGGAAGCTCACAACCGAATTCCGGCATTCCGGCAGCAAGCTTTTGATTCGATGGGAGTTCGCTTGCTCCCGCAAAAGTGCTAAACTATAAACGAACGCCGACCGGAACCAATTCGCATTTTCTAACATCAGAAAGCCCTTGCTGCAAACGGGATTCGTGCTATAATTATCCCTAGGGGAGAGGGGCGGAATGTCGGCGGACCGGCGCTCCGGCGCTATCTGAGTGCCATGGGGTGTGTAGCGGAGGCCCAATGAGTGCCATGCCGATCACCGGCGGGATGGGGCATCCTTCTTCTCGTAAATCCAAACGCCGTTCAATTAATGGTGCCGGGCGCATACAACGCGCCTGCAGTCTCGAATCCCTCGAGTCCCGCCTCCTGCTCTCTTCCGCCAACTATGCGTGGAACGACGTCGCCATCGGCGCTGGTGGATTCGTCGATGGCATCTTCTATGACCCGCATAACCCTAACGTGATGTACGCCCGTACTGACGTGAGCGGACTCTATAAGTCGGTCAATGATGGAGCAAGCTGGACCGAATTGCTTCATTGGACCGGCGGCAACGGCAATGGGGGTTCGTCGGGCGTTCTCAGCTTTGCGATCGATCCGGAGAACTCGAACGACATCTACGCTGACACTGGATTTGGGAACGATGGATCGGTGCTCTATTCCACGGATGCCGGGGCAACGTGGGGCGTAACACAGCTAAGCATCTATGTCGGGGGTAATGACGATGGCCGGGGCGCGGGGGAACGCATCGCGGTCGATCCGTATGACAGCAATATCATCATGCTTGGAAGCAGCGCCAATGGCCTGTGGGAAAGCACCAACGCGGGGCATTCGTTCAGCCAGGTGACGTCGATCTCCACGACGGCGAGCATCGACTCCGTTGTTTTTGATCCTAACGGCGGAACTGCGGGTAATCCTACGCAGGAGATTTTCTTAGGCGAGAACTCCACTTCGAGCGGCACCAATCTTTTAGAAACCACCAACGGGGGTACATCCTGGAGCCAAGTGACTGGCACGGGCGCGGTGCCAACGGGATGGCTGGTTAATCGTGCCGTGATGGCTTCGGATGGCAATCTGTATGTGGCCTATGCCAACGATCAGGCCCCGACCGAGCCGACCAATGGGGGAATCATGCGCTACAATACGTCCACGGGGGTGTGGACGAACGTTTCACCGGTTGTGCCGCAAAGGGCAGCGGCACCGTACGACGACTTTGGCTATTGCGGGATAGCGCTGGATCCCAATAGTCCGACGACGCTCGTGGTCACCAGCCTTGACCGCTACAACTACGGCGACCAGATCTGGCGCACGACTAACGCCAATTCCTCCTCTCCAACTTGGACCGCGCTTTTCTCCTCGAGTTCCAACAACGGGACCGGCGGATACAACACGACGCGCAATATGAGCAACGCGCCTTGGGCAGCCGGCACCGGCGACGGCATCAACAACTGGGCGTGCGCCGTGGCGATCGATCCGTTCAATTCGGCTCAGATTATGTACGGCTCGGGCGGCGGAATCTTTGCGACCAACGACGGCACCAGCACCTCAACTCTCACCGCGCCCAACAGTTGGTATTTCCCAGATAATGGGCTGGAAATGACCGGCGCTTTCAGCCTGGCTGGCTCGACGGGTGGAACGCCGTTGTACAGCGCTCTGGGCGACATTGGGGGTTTTGGGCATACGACCCTGACATTTTCGCCCGAGCAAGGGAGCTTTGGTGGGGGTACCGTGACATCGGTCGACTACGCGGGCCTTGCACCCAACGATATGGTCGCTGTCACCGCCGCGGGAAACGGGCTTTACTCCACCAATGGCGGCACAAGCGTCACATCCTTCGCGAGCACTCCCCCCGGCATACTAAACTACAATAGTTGGTCCGATGGCACCGTCGCCTTATCCGCAAACGATCAGACGATGGTCTGGGCACCATCCAATGAGGGTCCGTATTATTCCGGCAACAATGGCGCGAGTTGGACCGCGACCAATCTGATTGCATCGGTCACTTCGATTACCCAAACGGGCGGCGTGCCTAAAGTTGTCACGTCCGCGGCGAACAACTTTGCCGTCGGTCAATATGTCACGATCTCGGGCGCTACTAACTCGGGCTCGGACCCCACGGCATACGACGGCACCTATGTCATCGCCTCCATCATCAACTCCACCACGTTTACCTACACCGATTCGAACGTTACCAGCAGCACGACTTCTCCGGCCACGGGGACCATCACCGCGGGACTCAACGGCACGATCCTTTCCGACAAGGTCAATCCCAATTACTTCTACTACTGGAGCGAGAACGAGACGTGGAACGGTTTTACGCTTTACATCAGTACCAATGGAGGACAAACGTTCTCGCCATCCGCCGGCGGTACCATCCGCACGGGCCAGATCCAGGTGGCTGTCAACGCGACGGTCGCGGGGCAAATATGGATCAGCACCTATATCGGCCTTTATGAATCCACGAACTTCGGCGCGAGCTTCAACCATCTGGGGAGTTGGAGCAATAACTTCCAGGCTCTGGCGCTTGGAGCGCCGGCGCCGGGAAGTTCGTACCCTTCGATCTACGCTTGGGGTACCCCCGCGGGCGATTCATTCCAGGGCATCTATCGCTCGGACGATGGGGGTAACAGTTGGCTGCAAGTGGACGACGTGAATCATCAATATTCGGGGTATCCGCTGGTCATGGCGGCGGACCCGAACGTTTTTGGCAGGTTCTACATCTCCTCGGGCGGGATCATCGCAGGCAACCCGGCGACCAGCCTTCCAAACGGCTGGTCGGATACCGACATAAATGAGCCGGGCAATTACGGATGGGCGACCAACTCGACCACACTCTCCACCGGAGCCACCGTAAACCAGTGGAATGTCGTGGGCGGTGGTGCGGGGTTCTCGTCCAGCCCGATCAGTATCAGCTCCCTGAGTCGAACCGGCGGCGTGGCTACGGCGATTACCACCACGGCGTGCGGGTTGCAGGTGGGGCAGACGATCAGGATCTCTGGCGCGAGCAACTCGGTGTATGACGGCACCTTCGTCGTCACCGGCCTGTATGACACCGTCGCGGGGCTTAACAATGATATCGGCGCCGCCACCGAATTCACCTTCGCCATCGCCAGCGGCACTGACACCGCCTCCGGCACCATCACCGCCACACTCGATGACCAATTCAATTTTGCGTACGAACCCGTGACCGGCAGCGCCTCGGTCGCAGCCCAATTGACGGCACTAACCAATGCCGACAACGGCAACGGAACGCCGCAGGCGGGCGTCATGGTCCGTGCCGCCACCGGCGCCAGCGATCCCTTCTTCGAAATCGCGCAATCTTCCGCCGGCAATCTTGTCCTCGAATACCGCACCACCACTGGCGGCAGCGTCACAACCCAAACCCTCGGCGGTGTCCCCATTGGCTCGGAATACCTCGAAGTCACCCGCTCCGGAAATAATTTCGGCGCTTGGTACGGCACCAATGGCACAAGCTGGACACAGCTTGGCTCCACCGTCGCGATTGCGGCGATGCCCGCGGCCGCCAATTTCGGGATCGCCGCCACGGCTTCCTACAATCCACAGCTGACGGATGCGACATTCGCCAGCGTCTCGGTCATCGCCTCCGGCCCCACGGTGCAAACGCCCGCCGCCGCCAATCCCAATCCCGTCACCGGAACTTCCACCGCGCTTTCCGTCCTCGGCGCTGAAAACGGCTCCGACACCGGTCTCACATACACCTGGTCCTACACCGGCCCCACCGGCGTTACTTATTCCGGCAATACCAACGGCACCAACGCCGCCAAGAATATCACGGCCGTCTTCACCCAGGCCGGAAGCTACAACTTCACGGCAACTATCACGGACCCCAACAACATTTCCGTCACTAGCAGCGTGAACGTCGTCGTCCAGCAGACGCCTACGACCATCACAGTGCTCCCCGCGACTTCGCCAGTCCTTCCCATTGGCTTCTCGCAGCAATTCTCCGCTTCGGCGACCGATCAATTCGGTGACGCCATCAGCTCCCCGACCTTCTCCTGGGGAGTCACCGGCAACGGAAATTCAATCGACAATACCGGCAATGTGACACTCGGCTCCACGCCGGGATCTTTCACCGTCAGCGCCACCGATGGCGCGCAGGGATCGGCGACCATCATCGCCGAAAACTTCGCGATCCCGAGCGCCTCGACCCTCGACATCAACCTCGGCTCCGCGGGCGCCGTCTCCATCAGCCAAAGCGGCAGCAACCTCACCGCCAGCCAGAACGGCGTGCAGATCACCCTCTCCGGATTCACCGGCGTGACCGTCACCGACACCGCTTCAAGCGACGTGCTGAACTTCAACGGTCCTGTCGCGTTGCCC
>JBEKKC010000012.1:0-51582 GCA_050010915.1 Tepidisphaeraceae bacterium
ACGTAGCGCAGGCCCTGCTCGAAACCTTCCTTGACGAAGAAATCGGACAACACGACGCAGACGCCCTTTTGCCGATGGGTCAGCGCGAATTTCCGGCAGGCCTCGGCGAAATGGCTCGGTCCCTCAGGTTTCAGCTTGCCGATGAAGTCGATCATTTGTCCGACGCGTCGCCGGCCGCGCAGCGCGCCGGTTTCCGCCGCGATTCCATCCGACACCGCGACGACGTGAACGCGGTTGTAATTCACCAGCCCCACGTACCCGAGCGCCGCCGCCACCTGCTTGATGTATTGCGCCTTGTTCGGCGTGCCGTAGTCGCAGCTCTTGCTCACGTCGACCAGAATGAACAGCGAGAGGTCCTCTTCTTCCAGAAAGAGCTTGAGGAAGAGTCTGTCGAGGCGGGCGTAAATGTTCCAGTCGATGAAGCGAAGATCGTCGCCGACGACGTAATTGCGGTAGTCCGCGAATTCGACGGATTGCCCGCGGCGTTTGGATCGCCGCTCGCCCTTCAGTTTCCCCGCCAGAAGCTTGCGCGAGAGGATGTCCAATTGATCCAGGCGGGACATGAACGCGGGTGAGAGCAGTAAGTCCTGTCGGCCTGATGTCGCGGTAGTGGTCATGATTCCGCTGCCGTTCTCGCGGTCTTGTCCCGCGGGCTGGCGGCGTCTTTCAATCGGCGGGCGACCGAAATCTCGCCGAAGCCCTGGATGATCTCGGTCGCCCGCTCGACGTCGCCCGACCAGACTGAGATCTTCTTGCCCCAATGTTCGTTCGTCATCATCGTGATTGGGTCGAGAGTCTTAGAATGGCTGGCAGAAACGCTGGTGGATATGCCGCGAGCCTCCAATTGGCTGGCCAGCACATCAACGGACGTTATTTCGCCTGAAACGTACGCCTCGGCGGCATACACCTCGACGCGACACTCATCAGCGAGCGGCTTGCGCGCCTCCCGTGGTGTGGACGGCCAATCGTTCCTCATTGCCGACAAATCCAGCCGCAAGGTTAGAGGCAAGTCCGGTGCCTGGATCGAAAACCCACATTCGGGACACCGATCGTCGCTGGCGCGCAGGTCGTAGCCGCAGCTCACGCATTGCCGCATTTCATATCTCTCCTTGGCCCGCAACCGCCGATGTTCCCGGCGGATGAGCCAAAGGATCACCAGCGCCGTGCCGACGACCACTGCTCCGACGAACCACGAAGGACCAGTCATCAGATGATTGAAATCGCTGGGTTGCATGTGCAGTGACCGCCCTTTCGTTCGCATCTATTTCCTAGCCACCGCCACATCCTCCTCGACCGTATTCGGCGTATCCGCGATAACCTTCTCCAGCACCATGTCCGTGGTGATTCCCTCGGCCTCGCCCTCGAAGTTGAGGATCAGCCGATGCCGCATGGCTGGAATCGCGACCTCCTTGATGTCCTTGAAGCTGACGTGGAAGCGGCCGTCGAGCAGGGCTCGGACTTTGCTGCCCAGGGCGATGGCCTGGGCCGCGCGCGGGCTGGCGCCGACGCGCAGAAACTGGTTGGTCATTCCTACCGCGAAAATTCCTTGGGGATGGGTCGCCAGCACGACGCGGATCGCATAATCCTGCACGTGCGGAGCGATGATGACGCGTTTGACCAGTTGTTGATGTTGGAGGATCCTCGGCCCGTTCAGCACGGCTTGCACCTGCGCCTTGTAGGCCGTGGTGGTGCGGTTAAGGATTTCCTTCAGTTCATCCCGGCCGCTGTATTGCACGATCAGCTTGTAGAAAAATCGGTCGAGTTGCGCTTCGGGCAAGGGATAGGTGCCTTCCTGCTCGAGGGGATTTTGCGTGGCCATGACCAAGAACGGCTCCTCGAGCTTGCGAATCTGGCCCCCGGCGGTCACCTGTCTTTCCTGCATGGCTTCCAGGAGTGCGGACTGGGTCTTGGGCGTGGCGCGATTGATTTCGTCGGCCAAGACGATTTGCGAGAAAATCGGCCCGGGCATGAACGTGAAGCCTCGACGTCCGGCCTCGTTTTCCATGATGACGTTGGTGCCGATGACGTCGGCCGGCATCAGGTCGGGCGTGAACTGGATTCGGCTGAACTTCAAATCCAGCGCTTCGGCCAGGGTTCGGATCAGCGCGGTTTTGCCCAGACCGGGGACGCCCTCGAGCAGCGCGTGTCCGCCCACGAAGAGGCAAGTCAGCACGCCGTCCACGATTTCCTGATGGCCGACGATGACCTTGGCGATCTGGGCCTGGACGGCGCGGTAGTCCTGGCGAAATTGCTCGCAGGCGGCCTGGATTTGCGGGTCAACGCCGGGGATGGGAGGGGTTAGGGACATGGGGATTCCTTATGAGTGGAAGGTGAAAAAATTCGAAATTCGAAATTCGAATGACGAATCAAATTCGAATGACCAAAATTCGAAACTAAAGAGCGCGTCATCATGTCCTTCGTTTCGAATTTCGAATTTCGAATTTCCGATTTGGCTTTGCATCATTCTTCCTGTTTTTGTCTAATTTTTTGCTGCGCCCGGCGTTTTGCCTCAAGCAAACCGCCCGTATGATCCCCGAGCCCAACCGCGCCCTTGGGATGGATTTCTTTGGGAGCGGTGGGAATCGGCTTGTCCACCGCGCCGCCGACGACCGCCGTCAGCTCTCCATCCACGCCGTCGCCGGCCTCGAATTTCGCCCTCGGATCGGGCCTGGACTGGAGAACCGGCCGAGAGGCTTCGTCGGCGCCCTTGAGTTTCTGCTCGGCGAGTTCCTCGCGCACGCGCTTGAGACTTTCCAGCATCCGCGGACTGTCCACCTTGCGGTAGGTCATGGTGAAGGTGCGCACGTAATCCGCCACCGCCAGCGCCATGCGTTTGGTCGCCGGCCAATCCCAGGCGATGCGACGGATCGCCACGTCCACCAGGATCAGCCCCAGCAGCCAGGGCACGAGCAAATCCCAGATGGATTGGGGAGAGTCGGTGACGGTCAGGCCATCGCGCGTGAACAAATCCGCCGAGGCCACGTCAAACGGCTTGAGCCATCTTCCGCCGGTGCGTTCGGCGATCTGCTTCAGCAGAGCATCGTTGCTTTGCAGGTCGCGCATCTCCGGCGAGCTGTTGACGGTTGTGCCGGCCAGCAGCGATCCCGTCTTGCCATCCTGCGCGGCGTAGCTGAGATAACAGATATAGCTGCCCGGCGCGCCGGCGTCGAAATCGGCCTCGTAGGTTCCCGGCCCGGTTTGCAGGGGACGGATAGGATGCGGCGTCAAATCCGTCCCGCCGGCCAGCGTGCCGGCAATGTTCAGGAAGTTGTTGAACGCGTTTCCTTCCTTCGTCGCCCGGATGACGATGTGGCCGCGGTCTCCGTCGGTGGTCATTTCCGTTTCAAAATCGCTTGAAAACGGCGAGCGGGAAACGCCGCGCACCACCTGCGACCAGAATTTCTCGTACAAGTCGCTGCCGACCCAATTGGCATCCCAACGGTTAAACGCGTCGCCCATGTATACCGCCGATTTCCCCAGGCCGGCCTGCCAGGCGGCAAGCACCGGATCGCGTTTCGGCCCGGCGGTCATCGGAACCTCGATCAGCGGATTGTCTTTCCGGCCGGTCAGGTCATATCCATACAACGGCGGCATGGGGCCTGGCGTGATGCCTTTGACCAGGTCGCTGGCGGTCGCGGCCAGAGACACCGAAATGCCTTGAGGGTCTTCCTGCACGATGCTGCGCTTCACCACCGTGGCTTCTTTAATGAATATCTGCGGCAGGGGGGCGAGGTTGCCCTCGAACGGGCCGTACGACTTTCCCCCGGTCGTCTTTGCCAGTTCCCGTATTCCCGGCGCGACGTTTCCCGGCTGATGCGGATAAACCGTGATCGTCGAAACGCTGATCTTGTTGTCGACCAAACGCTGGATCGTGCCGCTGGTCGGCATCTGCGGATCGTCGTCGGTGATGATGACGATGTGTTTGGCCCGCGCGTTCGACGCCAGCAGGCCGGGATTGGCATCCTTTCCATCCAGCGCCAGCGAAATCGATTCCTCGAAGCTGGGCATATCGCCCAGTTCCCAGTTCTTAATCGCCGCCATCACCTTGCTGCCGTCGCCCTTGACCGCCAGCGGCGCGTCCCATCGGCATCCCGGGCCGGTCGAATACGCAAACGTGATAACGCCCACTTCATCCTGCGACGACAGCGCTTCCATCGCCTTGATCGCGCACTGTTCGCCCCAATAATTGCCGTCGGGCGCTTCGGCGGGGTCCATGATCAGCACCAGGGCGCCCTTGGGAATCTGGCGTTGCGCCGGCACTTCCATGTTTACGGGTGAGCCTTCCCAGCCGCCTGCCCCGAACGTCTCGGGACCGCCGATCATCACCAGCCCACCGCCGGTGTCGTGCACGTATTCAGCCAGGATCGACTCCTGCACGTCGTTCAGCCCCCCGACTCCCCGCGGCACGTTCGCCAGAATCACCGCATCATACGCCTGAAGCTCGATCGGATTGTTCGGGAACTGCTCCGGCGTGATCGAGACGAGGTTGATCTTCTGGTTGGCCAGCGCCTCGCGGAGATATCTCGCCGAATCCACGGAATGGCTCGGATCGGTGTTATCCACGAGCAATACCCGGCCCTTGCCCTGGACAAACGTGAAGGAATCGGCGGATTTGTTGTCGAGTTGCGACGCCACGGGCGCCGAATCGTTACTTACCGCGGCGCTGACGTTGTCGATATTGGCGATCGTCGCGTGGAACTGATGTACGCCGACGCTCTGCGCAGGAAGCCGAATGCGTTCGACGTTCGGCCCGGGTTTCAGGGCGATCCGCTGCGTCGTCTGGCCGTCGCGCAGCGGGATCAGCTTGCCGTTGTCCGTCACCGACATGTCGCCTTGCACGTTCTGATCGTTTTTGTTGTTGATGTACACGTCGATGCTGAACGGTTGCCCCTCCTGGCGGCGGGTGGGGGCGATGAATTTGTCCATCATCACTTCATGCTGGACGTTGTATTGAAGCGGCATGACGTCAATGGGAACGTGCTGGCTGGAGGCGTTGGCCAGAGCGGCGCCCAGATCGCCGGCCGTCGCGTTGCCGTCCCAAATCAAAAGCATCCGATGCAGCGAACTGTTGCTGAGGGACGCCAGTCCAAGCTGGAGCGCCCCGGCGGCGTCCGTGCCGGTTCCCGCGCCGCGCACCGCCCGCGCCTCCAGCGACAAATTGGGGCTGGGGATCGCGTCGATGAACGCATGTTCGTTGAAGCTGATCTCACCGACCCGGTCGCCGTCGCGGCGCGACGGGCTATTCTCCTTCTTCGTCGCCGTCAGGAGATAATCGTCCAGCGAAGATTGCAGGAATTTCCCCGGAAAATCGCTGACCAGGCCCGTGGATTGGCTGATGTCGCGCACGATCATCAGCTCAACGTCCGTGTTCTTGCGGACCAATTTGACGTCGCCCAGGATCAGGATCAGCAACAGCAGCACGGCCAGGCGGACGCCGATGGCGACCCATTTCCGCACCGGCCCCAGCCCGGCCAGCGAGCGGATTCCCAGAAGAACAACGATTGCCCCCAAACCCGCGAATAGCCCGAGTGCGGTCCATGGCGAGAACTGATCCAGCCGCAACGTGACGTAGGCGAGTGGAAGGGTGGAGAGGATCATTTGGGGGGTTACCGCGGAAAATTCGAAATTCGAAATTCGAATGACGAATCAAATTCAAAATTCGAAACGAAGAATCGCTCACTGTTTCGAATTTCGTCATTCGAATTTGATTCGTCATTCGAATTTCGAATTTCGAATTTCATTTCACCTTCCCGCAATCGAATTACAAGAAACTTTTACTGCCCATCCTGCTGCTGCATCGCGCTGAAATATTCCTTCTCGGCTTCCTGGGCCTCGCGGGGAACGTGGTCCTGATCGATCTCGTCCGGCGCGTCGTTCTGGGCGCTGGCGGCGACGTCGCGCAGGCCGGCCGTCGATTTGCCCGGATCGATCCCCGCTTTGACGTATCGGCTGGCCAAAATCCGGCCGTGCTCGTTGTCCTTGGAGGGATCGAGTTCCTGCTTGAACGTCGCCGGCGACATGGCAATGCCCATCCTGGCGCCGCCTTTGCCGGGAACAGGGCCCCAGCCGGGATTCACGGCGCCCGGCTGACCATTGGTTGGGGGTTGATTCTTCCCGTTTCCGCCGTTGACGTCCTGCCCTTCAGAATCCCCGCCGCCGCCGGGTCCGTTCAGCCCCGCCGCCGCATCCGCCGCCGCCTGGGCCGCGGCATTCGCCGCCGCCTGCATCGCCTGCGCGTCCTTGGCGTTCGCCTGCATCTGCTGCATCTGTTGCTGCATCTGCTGCTGCGCCTGCGCCATTGCCTGATTCGTCGACGGTCCGGGCTGTCCTCCCGACTGTGGCGGACCGCGAGTTGCCTGCTGTCCTGGCGAGGATTGTTGTTGTGATGCCTCCCGCGCCTGGACCATCGCAAGACTCAATTGCTGCGCCGCGTTGGACAATGCCTGCGCCTGAGTCTGGCTGTTCGCCAGCGCCTGCGTCTTGCTCATCATCGATTGAATCTGCTGTTGCTGCTGTTGCGTCGGACCCTGGCCGTTGTTCATCTGTTGCGCCATCCGTTTGGCCATCTGCTGCAACTGCTGCTGCGCCTGCTTGTTCCCTTGCGCCGCCTGCTGCATCGTCGCCGACATCTGCTGCGCCTGCGATTGCGTCGCGCCCATCTGCATCAATTGTTGCGCGATCTTCTGTCCGACCTTCGGATCATTCGCCGCCTTGGCCAATTCGTTTGCCAGGTCCTTCGCCTGGTTGACGATCTTCTGCTGGTCGGCCGCGCTCATCTTGCCGAACTTATCCACGGCCGAGGAAACGTCGTTCATCGCCGCGTCGAGATTGCCCGCCTTCAACTCATTCTGCGCCTTGCCCATCGGCGTGGAGTCGTCCTTGGCGCTGGAAATCGCCGACATCTCATTCCGTTCGTCCATCGCGGTCTGGAACTTCTCGTTGCTCTTCATCTCCTCGACCATCGTCTTGTTGTAATCCTGGAGGGCTGAAAGCACGCTGCGATGGTTCCGCAACTCATCGCCTTCATCGGTGTGGATCGCCTTGTTGAGGTCGTCGGTGGCGCGGCGAATCTGTTCGCTGGCGCTGGGCATGGTCGCGGGCGCCAGGATCGTCGGCAGGGCCTGCTTCACGTATTCATCATGGTGCGGCTGAACCGTATCGCCGGATGGACGGTTCTGCGCTTGTGCCGGCTTGGAAAACAGGTGCAACGTCGGCATGAACAGAGCGAGCAGAAACGCCAACAGAAACATCGCTGCCGCCGTCATCGCCTGCCGCGGGAGTTTCAGCGGGAAGCGCTTGTAAAGGCTGACGTGGTTCGCCGCCCGCTCGGCATCGAGGACCGCCGCCGCCGCGAATGGATCGCTCAACTGCCGCGCATAGAGCGCCGTGCTGAACTTCTCCTTCAAGCCCATCACCTGGTCGATCTGTATCGCAGCTGTCTGGGGCGACGGGCGGCGGATGAGGCTGTAAACCAACGCGCCGATCACGCCGGCGATAAAGCCGATCCCCAGCAGCATGAGTGCATGCGGAAGCGAGCGGTCCAGCACCCGCTGGCCGATAATCGCGATCGCTATTGCCACGGCCAAGACCGTCCCGGCCCACGCCGCCGCGTCAAGGAAAACGCCCAGCGCCAGTTTGTTTCGGATCGTCAGGATGTGATTATCCAGCCGGTTCATGGGAATCCCTCAACGATACAACAATTGTACGCCGGCCATTGGATGCAACAAGCCAAAAGCGAGCCGGCGCCCAACTGCCCTTGGACGGAGGGGGCTATCGGAAGTTGCATCGTGGAAACGGGCTGATGCTCTATAATGGCAGGTGGATGCTTCGGTTGACCACAAAGAGCCTGACAATCGCGGTAATGCTTGGGTTGGTCTGGGCCGGCGGTGGGGCGGCCGCCCCGGCGAGCGCTCCCGTGACCCGCCCGACTACTTCGCCGGATTCCGATACCGCCCAACTCATCGCCGGCACCCAGCGTGCGATCGCGCAATGGGACGCCCTGCCCCAATTGCCCGCCTGCCCGATCAACCAGGTCGTGCGCTTTGGCGAGGTGCAGGGGATTCTTACCGCCGATTGGCCGATCCTGCACAATGGCCCGCTTCAGGGCCGTGTCTCCTTGACCGACCTTCCCGGCCATGCGTGCATCAAGTGCATCGTCAGCCGTCGCCTGGGCCTGTTTTCCCCAATGTTCGAGTATTACGAACTATCTCAGAGCGAGGGCAAGCCCTCCGCCCGCGAGGGCAAACCCTTCGCCCCGGCCGCCGTTTGCCGGCATCTGCAAATCGTCAATAACATGACGCATCTCCAGGTCGTGCAGGACATCGAGAGCGTTGACCGCTTCGAGGCGATTTCACTAATCGAGACGTTGGATGGGTCCGATTCCCCGCCGGTCACCTTGCGCGTCCAGGTCATACAGGGCACGCAGCCCGAACTCAGCCTGGCGATGTCGGCCGCGACGCTCCCAGACCTGCGGCGCGAGCATCCCTACGAGTTCGAGAAATATCTGCGTCCCCTGTTTCGCCAGTTTCGACAGGATGAAGCGATCTTCGCCGTTGAGGACAAAATCGCCTGGCAGGTGATGTCCGATGAGTGGCGGCCGCCGCCGGACCTGGCGGCGCGCCTCAAGTCTCTGGTCGCGCAACTCAATTCCAACGAATTCGCGCAGCGGCAGTCGGCGCAGGAATCGTTGCGGCGGCTCGGTGAGCCGGCGGCGCTGATGCTCCGTTCGGCCGACCGTCGGGATTGGACCGCCGAGCAAAATTCCCGCGTCAACAAGTTCCTCGGCGAATTCTTTCCGCTCACCGACGATCAGGCCAAAAAACTGGGGCAGGACGTGAATTTTCTTCTGGATTGCCTCAGCAGCGACGACCCCGCGCTCCGTGCCGCGACGCTGGTTCATCTGGATCGCCTGCTGGGGAGGAAGGTCGAATGCAATCTCGGTCAATCACCGGCCGAACGGCTGGCCGCCATCGGCGAGCTTCGCCGCCAATTGAATTCCCAAACAACAACCCGGGATTCATCCAAATAAGGTCGCATTTTCAAGCCGATCCGCGCATGATAGGCCCCGGAGCGATATGGCAAACGATCCTGAGAAAGCCCACGGCCGTTCAAACGTTCACGGCTATTCAAACGTTCGCCGGACGTTCATCGCCGGCATCTTCGCGTTCCTGCCCCTGGCGGTGACGGCGTTCATCCTCTGGTGGGTGGACGACAAGACCGTCAATCTCACCGACTGGCTCTTTCACAAGCGGATTCATTTCCTGGGCGTTCTGCTGACCCTGGCGGCAATTTACGCCGTTGGAATGGTCACCAACAGCCTGCTGGGAAAATACCTGCTGAAAATCCTCGATGCCGTCATCATGCGCCTGCCGGGCATCCGTCTGCTTTACCAGGGTTGGAAGCAGATCGCCCTCACGCCGGGCGGGACCGAGGGGACGTTCTCCCGCGTGGTTCTGATTCCCGACGAAACCGGCACGATGAAGCTCATGGGCTTCAGCAGCGGCCGACTGGTTCAGGCCCTGGAGCCGTGCTATTGCGTCTTCATTCCCTCCTCGCCCAACCCCATCACGGGAAGGCTTTATTTCATCCGGGCCGAACGCTGTCAGTTCATTCAGATGACCACGGAAGAAGCGTTCAAGGTCATCCTATCCACGGGCAACTACCTTCCCCCCCTTGTGGCGGACAAGGCGCCCCCATTCTGAACCGCAATTTGCATAGCCCGGCAAAATCTCCAATCCACCGAGGCGCAGCTCTTGCATCCTGGCGGCAAATCGGTACTCTATCATTTAGGAATCCTCACACGACGTGCTACAAGGAGGTAGCTCATGAACTCTTGCGGCAATCGAATGTTCAGCGGCATCCTGGCGATTGGAATCGCGGGAGTTGCACTTGTTTTCGCGACCGGCTGCGGCATGGACAGCCAGAACGTGCTCACCTGGTCCCAAGACGCCAAACGCGAAGGCATTCAGCAATACAACGACGGCCGTTATGCGGAGGCCGCCGGCGCTTTTCGAAATGCCATCCGCCAGAATCCGCAGGACCCTGACAGCGAATATTGGCTCGGCCTGTGCTACGAGCAAACTCAATCCTGGCACGAAGCGATCGATGCTTACAAAACGTTCCTTCAGCTGATGCCTCCGCCGGGGACCGTTCACTACAGCATCGGCATGCACGACAGCGCATTTGATCGCCTGGCCCACATCATCGCCAGCCACGATCCCACCGGCAGCGAGACCGATCTGGTTGCCCAAACGGCCGCGCAGAGCCATTTGAGCGAGGATTTCCGCCTTCTCGGCCGTGTGTTGCGCTTCCGCGGCGACGCCGACAGTGCATTGGAGAACTATCGCCGCGGCGTGCAAATCGAACCGGAAAACTTCGCGGCTCAGCGCGAGTTGGGGCTTTATCTGGAACAACTCACGCAAAACCAAGAAGCGGGACAGGTTCTTCGCGACGCCTATCGGCTGAATCAGAGCGACGATCAGGTCAACAACGCGCTTCGGCGAATCGGCATGGAGCCGGGTCCGGGCTTGCTAGCCCATCAGCAGCCGCAGGCTCGCCAGATCACGATGCCCCCCGTGCCGAGCGTCGATCCGGGCTTGCCCACGCCCGCGGCTAACACGGCCGGGCCTTCGCCCGACGTCGCGCCGCCGCGCGATTGAATCTGCGATTCAGGCCTTTAACTTCAACTTGGGGATTTGCCTCAGCACCTCCGCGGGGCGGAGCGTGTGGACCCGCCAGTCGGCATCGGCAAGTTTCTCGATGTCGTACGACGTGGAGACCCCCAGCGTGGGAAATCCCGCGGCCTTCACCGTCTTGATCACGCTGGGGGCGTCTTCCACCACCAGGCAATCCGCCGGCTTCAGCGGTAACTTGATCTTCTGGGAGACCAGCTTCATGCAGAGCAAATATCCCTGTGGGTCCGGCTTGCCCACGGTCACGTCCTCGGCCGCCACGATCACGCCGAAGCAATCGCGCAGCGCCACGCCCTCCAACATCGCCTCGATCTCTTCCCGCAACGCGCCGGAGCAGATCGCCAGCGGATAGTGACGCCACAGCCCGCGAACAAGTTCCTCCGCGCCCGGCAAAGCCTGATATTTGCGGTCCTCGATCAACTCCATCACCACTTCGCTCTTGCGCGTCATCAGCCGCGACAGGTCCTTCGGTTTGATTGCCAACTTCCGCTTGGCATACAAATGGCGGAACGCGCCTCGATCGTCAAAGCCGATCAGTTCGCGGTAATACTCCTCCTCGGAAAGCTTGATCCCTTCCGCCCCCAGAACCTTGTGAAAGGCGTAGAAATGCAGCGGCTCGCTGTTCACAATCACGCCGTCGAAATCGAAGATTACCGTCTGAGGCCAATGACACATCGTTGGCAAAAGTATCGGTGCCTTTTTGGCAATGGCAAGGTGCCATCCGACTGGCGCGTTTTGCTCGATGCTCCGATAATGCCCAGGTCCGGTAAGATGGCCGATAAACATTCTAACCAACCCGCCGGACGATTAAATTGGATAATCTGGGATATATGGATAATATATTTTCCGGACAAAATTACTGCTGAAAAGGAGAATTTTGCGCTATGCGTTGGTCATTAAGTTGTAACGGACTGCAAATAAGCGGTTTACGCCAGTTTTTTGAAGCAGTACGGATTTCAAGAACCAAACTGATGAGGGACGATATTTTTGTTGACGGCTGACCCTTAAGGCGGGTGATGGCGATGGAGTCGCCAGTCCGCCAACACGGCGGTGGGTCGGCCCAAGCTGGAGAGCTTCACATGAGCCAGATCAACAACATTTCCCAAAACCTACCTGTCCAGAAGATCGTCGCCAATCCGATCCAAAAGCAGATTCCCGCGGATGCGCCGCCGGTTCGGGCCAGCGACCGCCTCGAGCTTTCGGGCGCCAGCCATTTGTTGTCGGCCCTGAAGACGAACGACGTGCGCACGGACAAAATCGCCTCGATTCGCCAGCAGATTCAGGACGGCACCTACGACGCCGACGGCAAAAAGCTCGACGCCGCGGCCGACAAGGTGCTCGACGATCTCGGCCCGTTGTAGAGCGCTTTGGGGAATACAATTCTCAGGTGTGATAGTCCGCGTTGATCGTCACGTAGTCCTTGGACAGATCGCACGTCCACACCGTCGCCGAGGATTTGCCGAGCCGGCAGTTCAGGTCCACGACGACGTCCTTGCTCGCCAGCGATTTGCCGAGGCGCCTGGCGTCGAACGGCATCGGCCGGCCGGATTTGAAGACGGTCGTGTCCTGCAATTTCAGCTCGGTCTTGTCGGGATCGAACGCCGCCGGACACAATCCTGCGGCGGAGACGATCCGGCCCCAGTTCGGATCGCTTCCATTCATCGCGCATTTCACCAGCGGCGAATTAGCGATGGCGCGAGCGATCAGCTTCGCATCGGCCGGCGTCTTCGCCCGCCGAACGTCGATGCGGACCACCTTGGTGGCCCCTTCGCCGTCGGCGGCGATCTGGTACGCCAGCGACTGGCACACTTCGTTCATCGCCGCGGCAAATGCTTCGATCACACGGCGCGAATTCAGGGCTCGTCCCAGGCCGGAAGCGAGAATCGCCGCCGTGTCGTTCGTGCTCATGTGGTCGTCCACGGTGACGGCGTTGAAGCTCGACTCGGCCGCATCGGCCAGGATTCGCCTCAGCAGCGGCGGCGGGACTTTGGCGTCGGTCGTCAAAAAGGCGAGCATCGTGGCATGAAGCGCCCCGGCGTGTAACGCCAGCCGCGGACCGATCATTCCCGATCCCTTGCAGACGCCGGCGACGGCGATCCATTGTTTGCCAGCGCGAAACCGCGTGGCGGCGGATTTTCGCCGCGTATCGGTGGTGAGAATCGCCTGCGCGAACCGTTCGGCGTGAATCACAGTATTTCCCAGATTATTGGCGGCCAGGGCGATGCCACGCTGAATTTTGTCCATCGGCAGGCGATGTCCGATGATGCCGGTGGATGAGGGCAGGATTTGGCCGGCGGAGCAGCCGAGGGCGCCGGCGGCAAGCCGGCACATGCCCAGGGCGTCGATTTCACCCTGCCGGCCGGTGCAGGCGTTGGCATTGCCGGAATTCACGACGATGCCACGGAGCTTTCCGGCGGCGACGTGTTTCCGGCCGATTTGAATCGGGGCCGCGAATACCTTGTTGGTCGTGAAGACCGCAGCCGCGGTCGCGGGCACGTCGCATGCCAGAATCGCCACGTCCGGAGACGGCGTGGTTTTGAGTCCGGCGTGTGCCGCTCCCGCCTTGAACCCGCGGGGTGAAAGCAGATGGAGGGAATTGTCATTGGTCATTAGTCACTTGTCATTGGTTTCGCCGATTTCCGATTGTTTTGCAAATGACCAATGACCAACGACCAATGACAAATGACCAATTGACGTCGGCCGTTCAATTATGCTCTTTCAGAAATCTTCCCCGAATTCTCCCGATTCTTCTTCGCCCAGAACTTGCTTCGTTTCTGGCGGATTTCCTCGGAAAGGGGATTGGCGCGAATGAAGCCGGCCGTTTCGTGCAGAAGGCGGAAGAAGGCGGAAAAATCCTCGCCGTAAACAAACAGCCGGGTCTTGCGGACCTCGCCGGTCTCCCGGTCGCGCTTGCCCTCAGTGAGAACCAGCAGGTGGTTGCGGTTGGGAAGCTCCTTGACCTGGGCTGCGTAGGTGCGGGGTCCGACGGAATGGAAAAATTTCTGGAACAGAATTTTGGGTTCCGGCTTGCCGTTGGCGGGCGGGTTTGCGCTCGGCGGCGCCGAGGGTTTTGCTTCGATCCGCCGGGAAACTGCCGCCGTGGACGGACGTGCCGGGCGCTTGTCGCGCGTAGAGCCGATGGTGCGAGTTGGTGTGGCCAAGCGGCCTCCTTTGCCAGTAGAACGCCTTACGGGCTGGAAAGTTGCAGAAATCGACGCGGGCCAATGCGTTACGTCCGGAGCAATTTGCTAAATTCGGGGCAATGCGCTGCACCCGCGGCAGGCGCTCAATTATAGCTTCGCAGGACGCCGATGACCACACCCTGGATTCGGCAGCGGTCGGCATCGACGACCCGCGGTTCCATGCCCTTGTTCGCCGGCTGGAGGCGTATCTTGCCGCCGCCTTCACGGTAGAACCGCTTGAGCGTCGCCTCGCCCGTATCCAGGAGAGCGACGACCTGCTCGCCATTCCGGGCGTTTTCCCGGCGCTCGATGACCACGTAATCGCCGTCGCACAGGTGGTCTTCGATCATCGACTCGCCGCGCACGCGCAGTACGTACACTCCGTTGCGGGATTGAAAAAGCTGTTCCAAGTCGATTTCCTCGCGGTTTTCGATCGCTTCGATGGGCGAACCGGCGGCAATGTTGCCGAGCATCGGCAGCTTGGTGGCGCGGTTCTCATCGGGAAGCCGTTCCTCGGAGATGATTTCCAGCGACCGGGCCTTGTGCTTGTCACGCCGAATGACGCGCTTGCGCTCCAGGGCGCCAACGTGCTCGAAAATGGTGACCTTGCTTGTGCCGAGCTGATCAGCCAACTCCTGCATCGTTGGTGCGTACCCGTTCAGATGACGGTAATTACGGATTGCGACGACCACATCGAGTTGCCTGGGCGTGAGATTCATAATGGCCATTTCCTATCTTGCCGTAAGTTCGGCGTGTGTATGGGGGGTACATTATCCTAACATGGAGGAGATGTCAAGCGCCGATTGCCGATTGCCAATTGCCGATTGAAAGAAGAGCAATAGCGTAACCTCATCTTCCAATCGGCAATTGGCAATCGGCAATCTCCTCTTCTTGCCCTGGTTGACCATTGGCCCTACCTTCGACCACCCCATGTCCGACGCGGCGCAATCCATCTTCTGGCTTTGTCAGGTGGCCGGGGCTTCGTTTGTCGGCGGGGTGGTCGGTTCCATCAGCGGCCTGGGCGGGGGAATTGTCATCGTGCCCGTGCTCACCCTCTTCATGCATTTGGACATCGAGCAAGCCATCGGCGCCAGCATCGTTTCCGTAATCGCCGTCTCCAGCGGCGCCGGCTCCGTGTACGTCAAGGACAAAATCACCAACGTGCGCATCGCGATGTTTCTGGAGCTTTTCACGGCTGCCGGCGCTTTGGTGGGCGCTGGATATCTCGCCCGAATTGCCAATCCGCAGGTCCTCTACGTTCTCTTCGGCCTGTTGCTGCTCGTCTCGCTCGTGCCGATCTTCGCCAAGCTCGGCGAGGAACTTCCGCAGCATGTCGAAAACGACCGCATGGCGTCGTACCTTCGACTGAACGGTTCCTATTTTGACAAGCGCCTTGATCGCCAAGTCCGGTACAACGTCACGGGGATCCCCGCGGCGGTGGGCGTGATGTTCGCGGCGGGAATCATCTCCGGCATCCTTGGCATCGGAGCGGGGGTGGTAAAAGTCCTTGCCCACGAGGTGGCAATGAAGGTCCCAACCAAGGTCTCGACGGCGACGAGCAACTTCATGATCGGCGTGACCGCCGCCGCCGGGGCGGGATTTTACCTCCGTCGCGGACTGGTGCTGCCATTCGTCGTCGTCCCCGTCGCGATCTTCGTTCTCATCGGCGCGTTCGTCGGAACCATCGTCATGGAACGAATGTCCAACTCGATCATCCGGAAAATTTTCGCCCTGCTTTTGGCCATCGTGGGCATGCAAATGCTCCTTCGCGGCATCCTGGGAGGATTGTGACGTCCCAAATCAGCCCATCCCGCCGCCCGACCGTTTCCAGCGTCTCCGCGTGGGTATTGCGCGGCGGCGTCGTCAGCTCGTCGCTCGTCATGCTCGTCGGCATCATGTTCACCTTCGCCCACGGCACGATGTCGATTCAGAGAATGAAATCGGATGGATTCGATTATCGTCCCGGAATCATCATCGAGGGAATCCGCCACGGACAGGGCAAACGGATCATCGAAGCCGGGATTTACCTGCTTGTGTTCACGCCCATTCTGCGGGTCTTCGCTTCGAGCATCCTGTTTGCTTTTCAGGACCGCGACCGGCTTTACGCCGTGATTACGTTCGTGGTTCTTTTGCTCACGCTGGCAGGATTGCTTTGGATTGGCTGATGGACGAATATTGCGGGGATGGCAAGGCATACGGTTGTATTGATTCCCGGCGATGGAATAGGTCCGGAGGTGACGCGCGCCGCCCGGCGAGTGTTGGAGACGGCGGGGTTTTCGGTGGAATGGGTGGAAATGCCCGCCGGCGCCGCGGCCCTGGAATTGGGTCTGGACAACGTGCTGCCGCAGCGCACGCTGGCCGCCGTCGCGGCGCACAAGGTGGCGCTCAAGGGTCCGATCACCACGCCCGTCGGCAAGGGTTTCAAATCGGTCAACGTCCAGCTTCGCCAGAAGCTGGGCCTTTACGCCGCCGTCCGTCCGGTGCGGAATCTTCCGGGAGTGAAGACCCGTTACGAGGGCGTGGACATGGTGATCGTCCGCGAGAACACGGAGGGACTTTACAGCGGCATCGAAAACGAAGTCGTGCCCGGCGTCGTGACCAGCTTGAAGGTCGCCAGCCGGATGGCCTGCACCAGGATCGCCCGCTACGCCTTCCGCTATGCGACGCGCCGACGCCGCAAGAGCATCACCGTATTCCACAAGGCCAACATCATGAAGATGTCCGATGGGCTTTTTCTCGACTGCGCCCGCCAAATCCATGAGGAGGAGTATCCGAACATCGAATATGAGGAACTGATCATCGACGCCGGCTGCATGAGGCTCGTTCAGGACCCCGGGCGCTTCGACGTTTTGCTGATGGAGAACCTGTACGGCGATCTGGTGAGCGACCTGTGCGCCGGTCTGGTGGGGGGGCTGGGCGTGGTGCCGGGGAGCAACATCGGCGATGAGGCGGCGATTTTCGAGGCCGTTCACGGCTCGGCTCCGGACATCGCCGGCAAGGGCGTCGCCAACCCTCTGGCGCTAATCATGTCCGGGGTCATGATGCTCAACCATCTTCAGGAAACGCAGATCGCCGAGAAGATCAAACGTGCCTACGATGCCGTCCTGGCCGAAGGCCGGCAGCTCACGCGCGACCTGGGCGGATCAGCGACCACGGACGGGTTTGCGGACGCCATCATCTCCAAATTGGACCAATAACTCCGGCTTCCCCGGCCGAGGTTATAGTTCGGGCCGCACCGT
Source organism: Tepidisphaeraceae bacterium (assembly GCA_050010915.1). Taxonomy (GTDB): domain Bacteria; phylum Planctomycetota; class Phycisphaerae; order Tepidisphaerales; family Tepidisphaeraceae; genus PALSA-1353. The sequence goes on from JBEKKC010000012.1 coordinate 17,113, forward strand.
GTCGATGTCAAAACCAGCCCTCACGGAAGGCAACATGAATTTTACGGACCACCAGTTCGTCGAAGCGGTCGAGTTGTTGCAGGGATTGCCGATTCCCACAAGCCCAGCGGACAGGCGGCGCGCCGGGCGCGTTGAAATCCGGTTGCCGGTCGTCGTCAAATTCGATACGGATTCAGCTTCTCCGTGGACGTTGGCGCAGATGCGCGACCTTTCGGCTCGCGGCGTTCGGTTGCAAGTCGATCGCGCCCTCGCCGCCGACAGTTCGTTCCTGCTTCGGCTTCCAACCAAAAATGGAGGAAAATCCGCCGTTCCCCTGATTTGCCGAGTTGCTTACTGCATTCCGGAGAAGGAATTTTTTATCGTCGGGGCTGAATTCAGCGGCTACGCGACGCCGGAAGAATCGGTTGGCGAATCCGCCGAGAAGTTGGAGCGCATTCGCCGCTCGATTCTCGCCTGAGATTTCCCTTCAGCCTGAGATTTCCCTTCAGCCTGACCGTTTCCATCATCCATTTGGACGTTTCGGAAAATGCGAAGCGCCCTTGCCGCAGATCGGCCTCGACTTCGGCGAGGATTTCCCGCAGCTTGCGGTCGGCGATCCATGGCGCTAGCGGCGAGAGGTTGATCTGCACGCCGTCGTCGGGCCAATGCCGCCAGCCGTCGGGAAGCGTTTGGCCGATGCGTGCCAAGGCCGAGCGCATCACCTTCAAATCAGGTTGCAAGCGGGAAACGGCGACGATCCTCCCGTTACCGCAAAACCCCCAGAAGACCGGCCTGCCGCGATAGAGGCTGTTGTGCCACGGCAAAAAGTCCCGGGCGAAAAATCGTTCCAGTCCGCCGACGGCCGCCTCAATTTCGGCCGCGGGGGTCTGGCCGGCGCGATCGGCCAAAATCCGGCGAAGATCGCGGCAAAGGGTCTCATCCAACGGCGACAGCGCGGCGACCTCGCCCGCCGCCGGCTGATCCCACCGGCCCAGCCAGACGCCCAATGCATAACCGACCCATCGCCTCGCCGTCTCTACATTCGTGGCATTCGTGGCATGGTTCCCTCGCGCTATCGCGCGTTTTTCCTTCTCCGCTTTCACCCCATACAGTTCGGCGACGATTCGATCGATTCGCTTTTGGGCGGCGTCGATCGAATGACGCAAGGCATGGACGTGGACCGCATCGCCATTCCACGGCTCGGGCCGCACAAAATCGGGGCTGGTTTCATCGAAGCAATCGAGTTGTCTTGTCCATTCAATCGCACGCGCACTCTCTTGGCGCAATTCGTCCGGGAACGATCTCGGCACCGGCAACTGCCGCAAATCGCCCACCTGGAAATTCACCGTGGGATTGATCGCCGACAAGAGCCTGGCAGCCACGGCTGAATTCAATATCCCCAGCATTGCCAGTGGATCGTCGGGAAACAGCGACGAACCCGCGACGTCGAAAATCGTCCCCGCCTCCAGTCGCCGGGCGCTGAACGAACCGCTGGTCAAATACGAATACGTGATCCCCTCGCGTCCGTACCAGGCGCTATTCTTGGCCACCCATTGCCATTGGCCGTCGAGATAGGGATACCGCTCGACAATGGACGCCTTGATCTCCCGTCCGTCGTCTTGCCAGTTCACGCGATGCCGCGCCGATTCGTACCACCGCCGGAATCGGCCGCCCTTGGCGTACGGCATCCACTTTTCCCTCGGTCCGGAAAACCCTGGCGCCTCCACTTCCCACCAGTATCGCACGAAGCGCATGTTGTCTGTCGTCGCCAGGCCCTGCCGCGGCGGAGCTATCTCCCCAAGCTTGGGCAAATCGTGGAACACGCGCCGAACCGCCGGTGAAATCCAATACATCCACGCCGAACGCGGCAGCGACGCCAACTCATCGGGCGTCAGCTCGAAGCAATCGGCGGATCGAATGGCCTTGGCCAGCGCCACACGTTTGTTCTCGGCATCGACCAGACGATAGAAAATGCCCGCGTAAGCCGGCGCGGGTTTGCGTTGAAGCACAATTGCGGCAGTCTGGAGCGTGCCGGGATTGCCGATGTCGAAAAGCCCAGGCCCGAAATGGGCGACGGTCTGAACCTGCGCCTGCTGGCCAAGCTGCCGGCGCATCCGCTCGAATGCGGCCGTGAACATGAACGAGTGCATCGACAAAATCCCGGTGCGTCCGCCCGGCCGAAGCATCTCCAACGCTCTCAGCATGAAACAGGCGTAAAGATCGCGCCACCCCGCCGGAAAACGCGACTTGAGCCGGCGCACCACGCCTGGATCGAGATTCCGCGCTGAAAGATAGGGCGGATTGGTTACGACAACGTCAAACCCGCCGCCGATCCTCTTATCGAACAACGCATCGCGCACTTCAAGCCGATGTTTCCCATCGACGATCGGCTTTCCGATCTTGATCTCCAGACTTCGTCGAGCCAGATCGATTGCCAACGGATCAATGTCATAGCCGATGAGATTGTGCTCAATGATGTGGTCGTCGATTTTCTGGTCGGCCGAGCACGAAGGCCGCTTGGGCCAGCCGGGCCGGCCCGCGCGATCGATCTCTTCCCGATAAATCCGGCGGAGCATGTCGACGGCCACGAGTCCGAAATTCATGGTTCCGCACGCGGGATCGCAGATGCGAAGATCCATCGCCCGTGGCATGGGCGTCTCGCCCATGCTGGCATCGCTCGCATGGGCGAGACGCCCATGCCACAGTCGAGAATCCGGATGCATTTCCAGCCATAATTTTCCCAGCGTATTTTGCAGAAGGAATTCCACAACCCATTTCGGCGTGAAAAGTTGCGTGACCGCGGGGATTTCCGCGGCCGTGAATTTGCGGCGATCGCGCGCGGTGGCGCGATAGGCAGCTTCCAGCGCGGGGGCATTGATGGCCTGGTAAACCTGGCCGAGCGCGTCGTCGGATTTACACAGCGATTGGAGATCGCCCCCGATTCCCCCGCAGAGCAAGCTCTGCGGGCTTTGGCGGCCCCGCATGAGATCAGCGACGGTATTCAGCAACGCCTCCGGCCCCCCCGCGCGCGGCAGAAGCTCCGCAACCAGCTTGTAAATCTTCCGCCGATTCATGGCGGCGCTTATACCGGAAAATCCCAGGAAAAAATAGTGGCGCAGCCCGGCCGACTCGCTCACGCAGTTCCGAGCATCTTCCGCAACACCGTCTGCAAAATCCCCCCGTTGCGGTAATACTCCACCTCCACCGGCGTGTCGATCCGACAGGTGCAAATGAAAGTCTTGCCGCCGGCTTTCACGGTCACGTCCTGCTTGGGCTGGAGTTTGTCGTCGACGACAATTTCAAAGGTTTCGTCGCCGGTTAATCCCAGGCTCGCGCGGGTTTGGCCGTCTTTGTAGACCAGGGGCAATACGCCCATGCCGACCAGATTGCTGCGGTGAATGCGCTCGAAGCTCTCGGCGATGACGGCCTTGACGCCGAGAAGGAGCGTTCCCTTGGCGGCCCAGTCGCGGCTGGAGCCCATGCCGTAATCCTTGCCGGCCAACACGATCAGCGGAACCTTCCGGGCCTGGTATTGCATGCTGGCGTCGTAGATCGGAATGACCGCGCCGGTGGGGAGGTATTTTGTGACGCCGCCTTCGGTGCCGGGGGCGAGGAGATTTTTCAGGCGGATGTTGGCGAAGGTGCCGCGGGTCATCACCCGGTCATTGCCGCGGCGAGAGCCGTATTGGTTGAAGTCGATGGGCTGCACGCCGTGGTCGATGAGATATTTCCCGGCCGGGCTGTCCTTCTTGATCGATCCCGCGGGCGAAATGTGGTCGGTGGTCACGCTGTCGCCGACCATCACCAGGACACGCGCGCCCACGATCGGCTGAATCTTCCCAGCTTGCCGCGTCAGATTGGCGAAGAACGGCGGCTCCTGGATGTAGGTGCTGGATTCGTCGAAGTTGAAAAGCTCGCCGCCCTTGACCGGAATCTCGTTCCAAACCTTATTGCCGCTCTCGACGTTGGCATACTGTCGGCGGAACATATCGGGAGAAAGACATTCGGCGACGGTTTTGTTGACCTCGGCCTGACTCGGCCAGATTTCGCGGAGGAACACCGGCTTGCCGTCTCGTCCCCGGCCAATCGGCTCATCCATGACGTTCACGTCCACCGATCCGGCCAGGGCAAACGCCACCACCAGCGGCGGGCTGGCCAGATAATTCGCCTTGACCAGCGGATTGATCCGGCCTTCGAAGTTGCGGTTGCCGGAAAGAACGGCGGCCACCACCAGGTCGCGTCCCTCCACCGCCTTGGCGACCGGCTCGGGCAGCGGCCCGCTGTTGCCGATGCACGTCGTGCAGCCGTAACCCACCGTGTTGAATCCAAGCTGATCGAGATATTGGGTCAATCCCGCCTTGTCCAGATAATCGGTTACCACCCGGCTTCCCGGCGCCAGCGAAGTCTTCACGTACGGCGGCACGCGCAGGCCGCGCTGAACCGCCTTTTTGGCCAGCAGGCCCGCGGCAACCATCACGCTGGGATTGCTGGTATTCGTGCAGCTCGTGATCGCCGCGATGGTCACGTCGCCGTGAGTGAGCTTGGCCCATCGATCGTCCGATCCGGCCACCGCGGCGTCGCGTTTGAAATCGCCGTGGATATGCTCGGTGACGGTGGCCTCCTCCGCGTCGCCGTTGCCGTTATCCGCCGTTGACGCCGGGTTCACGGGCGCCTCCGCCGACCAACGGTCCAGCCGTAGCGTAGTGCTCTGGCCGACCTCTTTCTTGAACACGTCCACCAACGTTGAACGGAACGATTGCTTGACCCCGCGCAGATCGACGCGATCCTGCGGCCGGCGCGGCCCGGCGACGCTCGGCATTACCGTCGCCAGATTCAATTCCAACACTTCACTGAAGAGGGGCGAAGTTGCCGTCTGACGCCAAAGACCCTGCTGTTTGCAATAGCGCTCGACCAGGTCGATGAGCTTCGCATCGCGGCCGGTCAAGCGAAGATACGTCAAGGTTTGATCGTCCACGGGGAAGAATCCCATGGTGGCGCCGTATTCCGGGGCCATGTTGGCGATGGTGGCGCGGTCGGCGACCGACATCGTCGCCAGCCCGTCGCCGAAGAATTCAACGAATTTATCGACGACGTTGTGAGATCGCAGGATTTGGGTGACGACCAGGACCAGATCGGTGGCCGTGGAACCCTCGGGAAGCTGGCCGAAGAGCCGGAAGCCGACGACCTGGGGCGTGAGCATGTAAGCCGGCTGACCGAGCATGCAGGCCTCGGCCTCGATACCGCCGACGCCCCAGCCCAGCACGCCCAGGCCGTTAATCATGGTGGTGTGGCTGTCGGCGCCAACGAGGCTGTCCGGGAAGGCGATGCCGTCGCGCACCTGCACGACCTTGGCGAGATACTCCAGGTTGACCTGGTGGACGATTCCGGTGGCGGGGGGGACGACCTTGAAATCCTTGAACGCCTTCTGGCCCCATTTCAGAAATTCATACCGCTCGCGATTGCGCTCGAATTCTTTTTCGGCATTGCTGACCAGGGCGAGTCGGCTGCCGAAATCGTCAACCTGCACGCTGTGATCGATCACCAGATCGACGGGCACCAGGGGATTGATTCTTTGCGGATTTCCGCCGGCGCGTTTCATGGCCGCGCGCATGGATGCCAGGTCCACGACGCACGGAACGCCGGTGAAATCCTGGAGGATGACTCGCGCGGGCTTGAACGGAAGCTCGGCCGGTTCGACGGCCTCAGCCTTCCACGCGGCCAGCCGGCGGACGTCCTGCTCGCCGACTTCGAAATTGTCGAGGTTCCTCAGACAGCTTTCGAGCAGAATCTTGATGGAGTACGGCAGCCGATCCACGTCGCCGAGCTTCAACTCCGCCAGGCGGTTGAGCCGGAAGATCGAAACGTCTCCGGCCGAGGTGGACAGCTTGGATTCAGCGCCGAACGGATTTGCTTTATTGTTTGTGTTTGCAGGCATTGTGACTACCCGTATGAAAGCGACGAATAATAGGCGAGGAAGGTAGAGCCCTCAAGCCGACGGTGGAACGGCCTGGATCAAGGTCATTGCGGGCGATCCGCCCAAATTGGGAAATCCTCGACTTCGATTCGGGCTTCCTCGGGATACGCATTGCGATAGCGAACCAGCAGGCGGCGAAGCGGCCGCGGCCCGGGCGGCGGCGGAAGCAACGCGACCAGGGCATCCTTCGCCCAAGTCGTTGTGCGCCATTGCAAATAGGTGATGTCGATGGGGCTCTTTGGGGAGAATTGCTGGATTCGCCGCGCCGCACGCATCTGATCCTCCAGAACCGTCCCGTAATCGATGGAGCGAGTTCCGCCGTTGTGGTGAATCAGGAGGATGCTGTAGCCCAAGACAACCGTCATTGCCGCGACGTACGCGGCCACGGGGAGAAGCACGGTGATTGCCGGTTTCCAGGCCCAGCGGCACAGCGCATCGACCGCATACCAGGCGAGAATCACGAATACGATCCACGTGGCGTTGAAGTAGAGCGGCTCGGGGCCGACGCGCACCATGCCGTCCAAAACGCTTTGAAGGGCGGCGACCGCCAGCGCCAGCAGGACCAAATGATCGACCGGCGTGAGTGATCGCCACGGGCGACGAACGCGAAGAGCGGCCAGGCCCATGCCCATCCACACCACCGGATGCGGCAGCAGGGTAATGGCCTGACAGACAACCAGGATGAGCGGCAAATGGCCGTACGTGCTGGGGAGCCAGTCGAAGGCGGCGGTAAGGTGATGGCCCCCCAGCAACGGATTCCACCAACCGGGCTCCGTCGTCACGTTCGGCAAATTCTCAACGGAATTGCCGATCGGCGGGGTTTGGAAATATCGCGAGAATGCGCAGAACCACAGAATACCGATGAGCAACAAACCCCATCGAAAGCGCGCGACGGATCGCCGCTCAAAGAGCAGCGCATGCAAACCCAAAGCGGCGATGAGCGGCGCAGACATCAAATGGACGAGCGACATGGCTGCCAGGCTGACGGCGGCGAGCAGCAGGGTCCAGCGGCGCCGTGTGATGAGGAAATCGGCATAGGCGGCGACGGCGATGGCTGCCAACGGGATGCCGAACGAATTGTCCCAAAGGGCGCGGTTATAGACCCAGAGCCAAGGCGAAAGCATCGACAGAGGGGCATACCACGGACTGAGGCGCATCGACCGGGCCAGCCACGCCAGACCGAGCGCCGTCGAGCCGCTGACAAGCACCGCGCGCACGGCCACCATCACAATCGGATTGTGCGTCATCAGCAGGAAAATCTGATAAACCCAGACTGCGAACGGGCCTTCGTACCCGCGCAACCCTTGCAGTCCCGCCCGGGCAGGCGTGAACGGCAGCGGAATTCCAAGAACGTTGAGGGGCTGGTGATTTGCGATCAGAGCGTGTTCCAGCAGCTGGGCCTCGTCGCTCATGAACATGGCATCGCCTGGAAAGAGCAGCCCCGTGATGAGGACGATCGCCAGCAGCGCCAGCACCGGCCCGGCCTGGATTGACGGCTTGGCGCCCAGGCTAAAACCAAACGCTGACTTGGAGACTGGATTTGGCAAGCCTGATAGTCTCCGGTGTGGGGCCTCCGGTTTCCAGTGGCGGGTTTTCATGGATATAATGAATTTGTCGCGGCCGATGCGGCGATCGCGCCCCGGAGCTTGCGCTTAGGGGTGAGGAAAGTCCGAACTGCCAGCGGGCGGCGTTTTTTGCGCCGTCCGGTAGGGCCCGGTGCTTGATAACGTCAAGGCGGAGCAATCCGACGGAAAGTGCAACAGAAAACATACCGCCGGGAGAAATTCCCATAAGGATCTCTTCCGGTAAGGGTGAAAAGGTGCGGTAAGAGCGCACCGCGTTCGGGGTGACCCGGACGGCACGGCAAACCCCACCGGCAGCAAGGCCAAATAAGCGGAGAGCCCTGGCCCGGGGCACGCCGGTCAAACGCCGAGCGGTAGGCTTTGCCTCCGCGAAGGCGCCCACCGGCACATCCGCGGGTAGGCTGCTTGAGCCGGCTGGCGACAGCCGGCCCAGAGAAATGGTCGCCTCCCTGCCCTGAGCTTGTCGAAGGGTTAGGGAAACAGAATTCGGCTTACACCCGGCCGCGACGGATCACGCCGGCGGAATCCAACAGGGTTCCGCCGGCGCCTTTTTTACAAGTTGTTAATTAATCCGCAAGCCGTGGATTGCGGCCTACAATGCCTCCATGCCGGACGACGATGGCCAATACATGCAATGCATGGAAGTTTGGGGCGGTATCCAGCCGACCACGCGGGTGGTGAAACTCGCCGGGCTGGATGCTTGGGTTTATAGCAAGCCGTACGGGGACGCGGGATTTGGCGGTGACGTTTACTACGCCTCGAGCTGCGCGACCGGACGGATCAACCGGCTGCTGCTGGCGGACGTGTCCGGCCACGGCGACGCCGTTGCCGAATCCGCCGCCGGATTGCGGTCGCTCATGCGGCGTTACGTCAATTTCCTGGATCAGACCAAGTTCGTGCGGGCATTGAACCGGCAATTCACGGCCATGTCGCGGCAAGGGCGGTTCGCCACGGCCCTGGCCACGACGTTCTTCGCGCCCAGCCGCGTTCTCAGCATCTGCAATGCCGGGCATCCGCCTCCGCTGCTTTACTCGGTTTCCAATCGAAGCTGGTCGATCCTTGAAAAGCCTGGTGGCCGGGACGAATCGACCGGGAACATCCCCCTGGGCATTCTCGACGTTACCGACTACCAGCAATTCGACGTCGAACTGGAAGTGGGCGACCTGGTGTTGTGTTATACCGACGCGCTGATCGAATCGCGCGATGCCGACGGCAAAATGTTCGGCACCGAGGGGCTGCTGCGCGTCGCTGAAACCGTGGACGCCGAACCGAGCGAGGATTTCATCCGATCGTTGCTGGAGAAGATTTCCGCGCGGTTCGCGGGAAATCTGTCCGAGGATGACGTGACGGTCATGCTGTTGCGGCCCAACGCGCGTCCGCCCCGGATTCGCTTGCGGCAGAAGCTCGATGCCATGCTGCGGTTGACCGTGGCGACAATTCGCGGCATTGACCCCCGCGCCGAGCGCCCACCCCTGCCGGATTTCAAGCTGGCCAACATCGGCGGGGCGATTATTCCCCGTCTGGGAAAACGCTGGCGGCCGACTTGCCAATTGAAGGCAAGCCGGCCGTCTAGCCAATCCATCCCCTGAATTCAGCGAACAGACTTCCTACCCGTGGACGTTCCTTGGATTCACGCGGCCTGTTGAATCACGCGGCCTGTTCGGCCTGGTGTTCCGCGAACGTCAGCAACTCACCGAGGGTCTCTTCCAGACGGCGTTCCGCATTGCGGATGTCCGGCGAGGCGACGCCGGTGCGGCGGTGGGCCAGCAACCGGTTCAAGCCGTCGGCGCGAGCCATCGCGTCCACCAGCTTGGCATCGATGAGGTTCTCGATCGCTTTCCGTAGCGTTTCGCAGTGTTGCATGGCAGATCTCCTTTTGCGCCGTGGCGGCGCCACAAGGCCTGGAATGCGGCAACGAAGCCGTCGTCCAGGCAAAAACCCGGAAAACCTCAAGAGATCGAAACGCCAGAAGGCGCATTGATCCCTTTCACGTGCCTACGGAGTTAGCTGACGGGCTGGGAGTTGAAAGTCTCCCTCGGTTGCTTCGGACAAAGCCCCATTGAGCGCTGCCGTTGCAATACACATTCCGATTCGCCCCTGCCGATCCGAAAAAACTGCCCTTCGAATCAGCGATGCGACGCCGACGCCGGCTTCGCATTGGGTTCTCCGCGCCGCTCCATTTGTCGGGCGGCTTAGGCGGTCAAGCAACGGGGATTGTATGAACGCCGAGTTTTGTGTCAACACAAAAGCACAGATTGCTGAAAAAAAGGGCAATTTTTTTTTCAAGCCGATTTCACGCAATGTTCCCTTCCAAAATCCCCCACCGCGCCGGAAAATCTGACCACAACCGGAGTTGCCATGAAATGGATCAAGCGAATTCTTCTCGCGGGCGTGTTGCTCATTTTAATTGCAATCGTAATCGTCTACGTTTCGTTGAACTCCATCGTGCGCGCGGAGGTCGAGCGACAAGCCTCCGCGTCCCTGGGCGTCACCACCACGCTCGGATCGGCGCGACTGTCTCTGCTCGGTGGAAGCGTCGGCCTGAACGATCTGCAAATCAGTTCACCGCCGAAATTCTCCTCGCCGCAAATCTTCACCCTCGGCGGCGTCGGCGTGACCGTGCAATACGGCCAATTGACCGGGTCGCCCATCCATATTCAGAAGATCCTCATCGACAATCCGGTCCTGGTTGTCGAGCAGGCGAACGTCAAGCTGAACCTCGACGCGCTCATGCAACAAATGCCGCAATCTCCCAAATCCAGCAGCGGCCAGGCAACGCAGCCCATCAAGCTCGTGATCGACGACCTGGATCTCAACAACACCCAGGTGACGTTCATGCCCGGCATTCCGGGTCTCACCAATTCAGTTCAAATCTCCATCCCCTCATTGAGCCTCAAGAACATCGGCAACGCGGATGGGAATCAGAACGGCGCGGCAATCAAGGACGTGGTGATGCAGGTCGTGACGGCCCTGACCGCCAAAGCCGCCGACGCGTCCAACCTCCCGCCGGAGGTCAAGCTCCTGCTCGGGCAGGACCTCAACGGATTGTCCAAACAGCTTGGCCCAGGATTCGACGGTCAATTCCAGGATGTGGCCGGATCGCTGACCAAGCAACTGTCACCCAAGCTGGGAAACAGCCTGGAGAAATTGCTCGGCGGCAAATCGAAATAGCGTCCGATGACTGGAAGTCGCCGAGATCAACTGCATCCCATGGAATTCCCGCAGTTCAGGCACTTGTAGCAGGTCCCGTTGCGGACGGTGATGCTTCCGCAAACGTCGCACGCCGGGGCGTCGGCCTGCAACTCAGAACTCTGCTGGCTCAGGGGATCGGCCACGATGGCCAGACGAAGATTCGAACCGCCCGGCGCTTCCGCCGGAACGCTGGCTGCGCCGGCTTTCATTTCCTCGACGCTGTAGGCAAACGGCCGAGCGGAATCCGGCTCGATGCGCGAGCCGTGACCGTTGCCGCCCTTGCGGCCCGTCGGCGCATCCGCCGTCGCCGCCGGCGCTTCCGCCTCCTGGGCCGTTTGCGGGCGAGGCTCGCGCTTGGGCGCGTTCGCCGCTCGATAGCCGCTCACAAACTCCATCGCCAGCCAGCGGAAAATGTAATCCACCAGGCTCTTGGCGAACGGAATCTCCGAATTTCGGGTCATTCCGCTGGGCTCGAACCTCACGTGCTCGAACTTCCGCACCAGCGATTCCACCGGCACGCCGTATTGCAGGCTCACCGACACCAGCGTCGCGATCGTATCCATCAACCCGCCGATCGTGCTGCCTTCCTTGGCCATCCGGATGAAGATTTCGCCCGGTGAACCATCGGCGTACAGGCCGACGGTGATGTATCCTTCGTGGCCGGCGACGTCGAATTTGTGAGTGGTGGCGTTGCGGGTATCGGGCAATCGCCGCCGCAGCGGCCGCTCCACGATTCGCTCGACGATTTTCTCCACCACGTGGGTGTGAGCGGGCACCAGGTTGTCGCTCGTCGTCGCCTTGCCCCCGAACAGCGTGCTGGCTGCCGCGACCACCTCCTGCGCCACTTCCTCCCTGGCCGCTTCCACGCCTTCTTCATCGTCCTCCTCAACCTGGTCGAGTTCCTCATCGCTCTTGACGTTCAACGGCTGCGACATCTTCGACCCGTCGCGATACAGCGCGTTGGCCTTCAATCCGAGCTTCCAACTGAGATGATAGCTGCGCTTGATGTCCTCGACGGTGGCCTCCGTGGGCAGATTGATCGTTTTGGAAATCGCCCCGCAGATGAACGGCTGCGCCGCCGCCATCATCCGGATGTGGCCCTCGACGGGGATAAACCGCTGCCCATGGCGGCCGCACTTGTTGGCGCAATCAAACACCGCGTAATGCTCGGGATTTAGATGCGGCGCACCCTCGACGGTCCCGCGCCCGCAGATCGCGTCGTTGGCCTCGCCGATCTGCCGCTTGGTGAATCCCAGGTGTTGCAGCAGATTAAAGCCCGGTTTCTGCCACGTCGTCTCCTGGATGTTCAGCCGCTCCAGCGTCTGTTTTCCAATCGTCCATGGGCTGAACGCGAAGGCGATCTCAAACTGGGCCGGCAGCGAATCCTCGATGGAATTCAGTTCCTCCTTGGTGAATCCCATTTGCTTCAGCGCCTGGAAATTCACGTGCGGCGCATCGTGCAGGGTCAGCGTGCCCATCACGTAGCGCAGGATTTCGTGGATTTGCTCGGCGCTGTAGCCCAGATTGACCAGTGATGGCCGAAGCGACTGATTGGCGATCTTGAAATACCCGCCGCCGGCCAGCTTCTTGAATTTCACCAGCGCGAAGTCCGGCTCCACGCCGGTGGTATCGCAATCCATCAGCAGCCCGATGGTGCCGGTGGGGGCGATCACGGTGGTTTGCGCGTTGCGGAATCCGAATTTTTCGCCCAAGAGCAGCGCCCGGTCCCAACATTCTTGCGCGCTTTTCAGCAGTTGCATGGATGCCAGCACGTGCCTTTCCCCGAACTGCGCTCCATCCAAACCGACGGGCTTGATGTCCAGGCCCTCATAATCGCCCAACCCGCGCCGGGCGTTGGCGTTGCTCGTCACGTCGTACGCCGCCCGACGGTGATTGCGGATCACGCGCAGCATCTCCGCCCGGTTCTCCTCGTAGCCCGAAAAGGCCCCCAGCTCCCGCGCCATTTCCGCGCTGGCGGCATAGCTCTCGCCCGTCAGGATCGCCGTCAGCGCCCCGCAGATCGCCCGGCCCACCTCGCTATCGTACCCAATCCCCGCCTGCATCAACATCGCCCCCAAGTTGGCGTATCCCAATCCCAGCGTTCGGAAGCGATGACTGAGCTTGGCGATCTCCTCCGACGGGAAGCTGGCCATCAGCACGCTGATCTCCAGCACGATCGTCCACAGCCGGATCGCGTGCTTGTATCCCTCGATGTCGAAGCGCATGGTTTCGGCATCGAAGAACGTCAGCACGTTCAACGACGCCAGGTTGCACGCCGTGTTGTCCAGGAACATGTATTCCGAGCAGTTGTGGACGACCAGGCCGTTGGCAATGAAGGATCGCGTGACCGGCTCGGTGAGATCGAAAACCTGCCGCCGGCCCAGGGCCGTCAAGGATTCCACGCCGTCGAAATTCCCGCCGGATTCCGGCCGATTCGCCGCGATTTCCAGCGCCGAGGCGAGTTGCTCGCGTTTTTTTCCGGGCAGCAACCCGACGTGGCGGCCCAGCGCGCTCAGGCTCCGGGGATCAATCCGCAGGACGTGTCGGCGGGAAGCGGCGGGGACGGCAGCCGAGTCGCCGGCGCCGCACGCGCCGGCGACCGCGCCGCGGACGACGGCTCCGCCTTCGTCCATCACAAATACCGAGCTTTGAATCCCAAACCCCAGCAGGATCATTTGCACGTCCCGCAAAAGACCCGCGCTGTCCAGGCTCATTTCCAACGTCCCGTCTCGAACGATCCCATCCGACGTGAGCAGGCCCCGCAGCAGGTGCTTCTGCGCCGCCAGGCCCGCCGTGAACACGTCATCGCTCAGCCGCCGTTCGCCTGTTTCGTAACGCACGTAGGCCCGAATCCGCCGCAGCAGCCGCCGATTGGTCAGCGACGCCGTCGCCGTCCCGCCGCTCGCTTCGTCCTCCGTCACCATCAACTGGTTCACGTAATCATCGTCGTAGATCCGCTCGTTCCAGGCGTGCGCAACGTACCGCGCGAACGGCTCGATCAATTCCCCGCCGCCCAGGCACGCATCCAGCCGGATCGAATCGGGGCTGGCGTTCGCCGATGAGAAAAACAAACCCAGCAATTGGAAGAAATGCGGGTCCTGCGGCTCGCCGATTTCCTGAACCGTCGCCGGCTCGCTCGGCAGCTTGATCTCGTCCTCGGAGCCCAAATCCTTCGCCATGACCCATCCCCGGCGGGTCCAAATCTTGTGATCGGCCGTCAGCGTCACGCCGTATCCCCCGCGCGTCCGCAGCTCGAAAACCTCCTTGGTTCCCGTCGGAAACGCCCCCTCGGTCGCGTGGATTTCCTGACCCTCAAGACTCGTGACCACCCGGCTGGGAAGGTGGATCATCTGATCGATCCGCCGCCAGATTCCCCCCGGCGTGAGCACCCGCGTGTCGCCCGTCAAGCACGGGTTCGACGCTTTGATCGCTCCGCTCTTGGGGCAGGTGTGCCATTGGTTGATCGTGTCGTCGTATTGCACCCCAGGATCGGCGCAGCGCCACGCTGCCTGCGCAATCTGCTCCCACAGGTCGCGCGCCCGCAACGACTTGGCCACCTTGCCGTTCGTCCGCCAGGTCAGGTTCCAATTCCCATCCTCCTCCACGGCCTTGAAAAACTTGTTCGGGATGCGAACGGAATTGTTCGAATTCTGCCCGCTCACCGTCACGTACCCTTCGCCATTAAAATCGTAATCCAGCTTCAGCCCCAGCTTCGCCGCCAGGTCCTTCTGATCCGGCGAAAGGTGCTTGATTCCCTCCGCCATGGCCGCGACCTTCAATTCCTCGCGGACTTTCCAGTTCACAAATTTCTCGATGTCCGGATGATCCAGATTGAGGCAAACCATCTTCGCCGCGCGCCGGGTGGTTCCGCCGCTCTTAATGGCCCCGGCCGCGCGATCGCCGATCCTCAAAAAGCTCATCAGCCCCGACGATTTCCCGCCACCAGACAACGGTTCGTTGTCCCCGCGAAGATTCGAGAAATTCGTTCCCGTCCCGCTCCCGTACTTGAACAGCCGCGCCTCGCGCGTCCATAAATCCATGATCCCGCCCGGATTCACCAGGTCGTCGTTCACCGACTGAATGAAGCAGGCATGCGGCTGCGGACGGCTGTACGCATCCTTGCTCTTCATCAACTCGCCCGTCTTGGGATCGCAATAAAAATGACCCTGGGCCGGACCCGTGATCCCGTAAGCCCAGTTCAACCCCGTGTTGAACCACTGCGGACTGTTGGGCGCGCACATCTGGTGCAGCAGCATGTGGCAAACCTCGTCATAAAAAGCCTGCCCATCCTCCGCCCCGTCGAAATATCCGTATTTTTCTCCCCAATGCCGCCAGCAACCCGCCAGCCGATGAATCACTTGCCTGGCCGACCGTTCCGGCCCGGTGACCACGTTCCCGCCGGCGTCGCGCATCGGCTCGCCCGCTTCATTGTTCTGCGGAACTCCCGCCTTGCGGAAATATTTGCTCACCATGATGTCCGTCGCCAGTTGCGACCAGTTCCGCGGAATCTCCGCGTCGTTCATCTCGAACACCACGCTCCCGTCCGGATTGGTGATCCGGCTCGTGCGCGTCTCGTACTCCACCGAGTCCAGCGCGCTGGTTCCCGCCTTGGTAAAACGTCGATTGATTCTCATTTCAGAAATCCTTCCCTAAATTTCATTCGTCGTTGCCACGTGGAGCTCGCAACTTTCCTCTGCGCGAATAAACGACCACATGCGATTGTCCGTCATCGCAAATTTCATGCTTGTTTCAGTCCACCTTCGGTAGCGTCAATCCCTTTTGATCCTGATACTTTCCCGACTTGTCCGCGTAACTTTTGGAACAGACCCGCTCGCCTTTCAAAAAGAGAAGCTGGGCGATCCCTTCGTTGGCGTAAATCTTGGCCGGCAGGGGGGTGGTGTTGCTGATCTCCAGCGTGATCCGCCCGCGCCATTCCGGCTCGATGGGCGTCACGTTCACGATGATCCCGCACCGGGCATACGTGCTCTTGCCCACGCAGATCGCCAGGTATTCCCGCGGCATCGAAACGACCTCGACCGTTTCGCATAGCGCAAAACTGTTCGGCGGAATCAGAACGTGGTCCCGCCCGGTCTTATCCGTGTCGACGGTGACGAAGCTGCGCTCGGAAAACTTCTTGGGATCGACGATCTCCGAATTGACGTTGGTGAATATCTTGAAAACCGACCCGACTCGCAGGTCATAACCGTAGCTGGAAACCCCGTAGCTGATCTTGCCGGGCCGCTTGACGTTATCCTCGAACGGTTCGATACCGATCAATTCACGGATTTGAGTATCGCAAAGGATTCCCATTAGCCGCTCCGGCCCCAAAAGCTACCCTGGCAGGCGCAATAACCCACCGCCAGACACGCCATTCGGCGTCGCCCGAACCTGAAAATCGCACCGCATTTCGCGAATCCCCGAGCCGGTCCTCGGTTCGACGGGATTCCGCGAATATACACAACATCTGGTAGAGGTCAAAGAAAACTTTACTAAATGTTGAGTAACCGCCCGCTAACGCTCCTCTAACAAATGCTTTGACCGAAGTTTAGCGTACAAAAGATTTTTCGCGCCGGAAACCCGTAGCCCCAGCCTACCCAACTTATCCACAAAAGTTAGCAACAGCGGTGGAGAAATCTGACTTCAGTTGGCGTCGATCAGGCGGGTGTGTGCCAACTCTTGGGGGATTAAGGGCGATTGAACCGCCACGCCATGACGCCAAGGCGGGAATTGCGGTCGGACCACGCTGGCATGTTTTCACCTTGGCGTCATAGTTTCTTGGCGGTTCAATTCATTTTCCGCGGAGATTTTGGCAAACATGATCAGTCGGGCAAAGAAGTGATTTCCTTCTCGATTGTTGCTTCGTCGACGTCCTTGCGCTTCGGGTCGTCCGGATCGAGCAGTTGGTTATACGTCAGCGCCAATTTGAATTGTTCCCTGGCCTGGGGCAGGAGATGCAGCAATTCCAAATCGTGGGCATATTCCAGCCGCAGCGAAGCTTCGTTGGGATTCAATTGCAGAACCCGGTCGAAATCCGCGATCATCTGCTTCGAGTCGTACATCTGGAGCGCGAAGATCGCCCGAAGGTGATGGGCCGCCAGAAACGTCGGATCACGGGCGATGGCGATGGCGTACCAGGTCTGAATCTGCCCTCGCAGGCGGATTGCCCGGTCGATCTGTCCGGGATCGGTCAGGGGCACGGGCGGCCCGACGGAGAGATGCAAAGCCCGCCCCGCTCGATAGGGATAATCCGCGTTGTAAGGCAAAACGGTAGTGGCGTAGGCGTATTCATCGCAGGCGGCTGAAAAATCGCCGGCCCTGAGCTTTTCATCGCCGAGTTGTGCGGCGGCTTCGGCTCGGGCGATGGGGATGACGACCCAATTTGCCGCCGCCAGCCAGGCCACGCTCGTCATCGCCAGTCCGGCGATCGCCAGGGGCGAAATTCCCGGCTGGCGCACCGGAGGGTTTCCCATCCGGATTCCCAACGCCGATCCCAGCAAAACCCCGACCAAACACAACGGTCCCGGCTCAAACATCGAGAATTCGATCAGATTGTGAATGAAAAAAACGCCGATCCCGATCAGGATTCCATACAGCACCCACGGCGCCGCCCGCTCATCGACCTGCGGTTTTTCCAGCGAACGCAGCGCCACCACCAGCAAACCAATCACCAAGGCGCAGAAGTACAAGAGCCGGTTGATCAACTCAACGAGCAGATAATTGGCATTCTGTGAGAAATCGATGCTGGAGAAAATGTTGATAATGATCGCGGCGGCGGCGACGCCGAGCAGGAAAAGGACCTGCCCCATTTTCCGCGACGGAGAGGGGGGTGAAGCGATCGTCGGCGGGCTGGCGGGGCGGGTCAATTCCCACCAGAGCCGCCCCAGCCACGCCAGGAGCAATACGCCGCCCACCGCGCCCAGCTCGATGAAGAATCGAACGATAAAATCGTGGGGATCGTGGATTTCCTCCGAAGCCGCCGGCAATCGGTCGCGCGGATAGTTCGGCCCGAAATTCTCCCAGCCCGTTCCGCGCAGCGGATGACGCAGGAACATCCGCCATGAACCCATCCAATACCGCCAGCGGAAGTTGAGGCTGCTGGTCGGCAATCCATGGCGATACAGTCCATGCCCCACGACCGCCAGGATTGTCAGTGCCACGATTCCCACGCCGATCCAAAACCATCGCTTCGATTGCCGCGCGAGCGGCCCGCGCCATTTCCACCACACCGCAAACAACGCCGCCACCAGCACCGGCATCAGCAGTGCGGCCTTGGAACGCGTATAGACCAGCAGCCAGATCGCCAACGGCGCCGAAAGCGCCAGCGCAACGGCCCAGGCGGGATCGTCCGCGTCCTTGATCCGCTGGATCGCCACCCCCAGCCCGATTGCCATGAAGAGCACGACCAGCCCGGCAAACGAATTGGGCGAGGAATTGAACCCCATCAGTTCGCCGATCTTTTTGGCGAACTGGATTCCATTAAAACTGCTCGGATCGAATCCCTGTTGCTGAAGCAGCTTGTTTTGCTGTTCCAGGAGCATGGGCATATCGACGAATTTGTAATAGAACCCGCGAACGAGAAAGACCAGGAGCAATCCAAACGCCACTGCCGCGACGATTCGCAGCCGCATCCAGCTTCGCACGAGTTGTGCCATGGCCCACAGCAGCGCCATTGCCGCCAGGAAATTGCCCGTGGAGACGACGTCGGCGAACTTGTCGTCCGCCCATTTCGCGCTCAGGGCCATCCATGCCGCCAGCGGCACGATCAAAACGAGCGACCAACTCCACCGAAGCGTGTAAGTCTTGTCCAGACATCTCCGCGTCAGCACGAGGATCGCCGGTAAACAGCAAAACAGATCGAGCAAGAGGGAAGTATCCGCTCCCGCTCCGCGTGGAATGGCCGTGCCGCCGACGCGGACCTCAAATGGATCGCGGATCGTTTCCAGCAACGTGCACCGCGCGGCGACGAGCGCCAGGCCAAGGCCGAACGCAAGCTGTGTGAGCATCGCACGCCAGTCGATGGCCGGGCGCGGATCGCGGATGGACTGGTAGTAGTGGGTCCTTGTGGTCATCACGAAACCAAGATAATTAAATTCGAAATTCGAAACTCGAAATTCGAATCAAACTCGAAGTCTGAAATTCGAATTTCTGATTTTGAATTTGATTCGTCATTCGAATTTCGAATTTCGAGTTTCCTCTTTATACGCCACCTGTTCCAACAGCGCCACCACGCCCAGGATCAGTAACGTCTGCACAAAGATCAGGACCGCAAATCCCCCACTGACATGCGGGAGCAGGATCGCCGCGATGCTCGTGGCGGCCGAAACCAGGTACAGGCACAGCACCGCCGTCCGGCGGGACATTCCGCGGTTCACCAGCCGATGGCTGAAATGGTTGGTGTCGCCCACAAACGGGCTTTTTCCCCGCGCGAGTCGGATGATGCTCACAACCACCAGGTCGTACAGCGGCAGCGCCAGCACGATCACGGGTGCGAAGATGGAATACCAATGGCTTTCCCATCGCGTCCCGGGCGTCAGATAGGTCGTCCGCACGGTCAGCACTCCCAGAACCAGCCCAATGAGCAGGCTGCCGCCGTCGCCCATGAAAATCTTCGCCGGCGGGAAATTGTGCCAGAGAAATCCCAGGGTTGCGCCCAAAAGCAGCGCCAGCCCCGCCGCGACGAACCATTGTCCGATCGACAGCGTCGCGACCAGAAACGCCGCCGTGCAGACCGAGGCCACGCCCGCCGACAGACCGTCCATGTTGTCCAGGAAATTGAATGCGTTGGTGACGGCCGCGATCCAGAGGATGGTGAGGAGGACTGAAACCGCCTTGCCGCCCGGCATCGCCTGATCCAGGAACGTCAGGATGCGCAGGTTTGCCGCCAGGACCAGCGTGGTAACGATGAGCAGTTGCACGATGAGCTTGAACATCGGGCCGAGCGCTTTTTTGTCATCGCACAATCCCAGTACGTGAATCGCCGCCGCCGCCAGAAGGATTTCCCAGGCCAGCGGCGCCTGCAGCCGCGCCCCCGACCAGTAAGCGTCGATCTGCCCCGCAATGGCCCGGCCCATCAGCGCCGGCGAGCGCATAAATCCCGGCGGCTCGGCGAACGTCAGAAATGCCAGGCCGGCGACGATCGGCGCCGCCAAACCCCAGAATATCCCCACCCCGCCCCCCAGCGGCTTGGGGTTGTCGTGAATCTTCCTGCCGCCCGGCCGGTCCACAAACCCGATCCGAACCGCAAACCCCTTCATCCAACAGGTTACGAGCCAGGAAATGGCAAAGCTCAACGCGATCAGGCAGAGAATGACCAATGTCATGTATCAGAAAACCAGCGGCGAAATTGCACGACGAAAGTGCGAAGCACAGCCGAAAAAGAAAGACCCCTTCGAGGGGTCCTGCTGCAAACCGGCATCATCGCAAGTCGATCATGATCGCAAGTCGATCACGGAACCCGTTGACGCAGAAAATCGATCTGGTCTTTCAGTTCCTTCAACTGGCGGTTGAGCACGCGCCGGTCCTCCGGACCGCTCACGTGTTCGATGGTCCGGCGAATCTGCCGAGCCTCGAGTTCCAGACGCTCAATCTCCGCGATGAGATCGGCCTCGGGATTGTAAACTGCACTCATCGCGCCTCCATGTGTGCGACTATGTGGATTGTAAGTTGTTATTTTGCCGCTGGCAATCGCCTTAATTGAAGATTTCGGCTAAATCGAGACCGGCTCTGAACTTGCCTTGCCAATTTTGATGACTCTGGCCGGCACCCCAACGACGGTTGCCCCATCCTCCACGTCCTGAATCACCACCGCCCCCGCCCCGACCACCGCGTTCGCGCCGATCTTTAGGCATTGTATGATATTACACCCCAGCCCAATAAAGGTTTCATCCCCAACGCTCACCCTCCCCGCCAGGGTCGCCGACGGGCAGATATGCACCGCCCGGCCAATCTGGCACTCGTGGTCGATCACCGATGCGGTGTTCACGATCACGCAATCCTGGACATTCACATCCGTCGATATCACCGCCCCAGCGGCCACCACCACGTTCCGCCCCAGCCGGGCCGTCTCAGAAACGCAACTGGCCGGATGGATCGCGTTGACCATCTCAAATCCCTGGTCAGAAATCTTCCGGAAATACTGTAGCCGCGGATGGTTATCCCCAATCGAGATGATCGCTCCCTTGACCTTCTGGACCTTGAGCTTCGGCAACAAATTTACCTGCCCCAGCACCGGCAGCCCGCCAACCTCTTGCCCAGTAAGCTGTGGATCAGCATCGAGAAACCCGATTGGCCGATGCACGCCGGCTGTCCGCAGGATGTCCAAGACAACCCGACCATGCCCGCCGGCGCCGATCAAGACAACGTCCATGGTTTCAATTATCGGACGCTCGGCAAGGGGGACAATAGAAAAATGGGATTTGTGGAACGGTGAGGGCTGACGTCCGTGGGGAGAGTGAGGGCGGAGGGATTCGAATCTTGTCGCTCCCGTGGAGTTCACGAAGTGGGACCCGCGCCGACGAATCTTCACGTTCGCTTTTGTCCCCTAGAAAACACACGGCCAAAGCTTGCGGTGGGCGCAACAATGCATATAATTCGCACTCGCCTGAGTCGGCCTAAAACTTACGCACGGTGCGGAGTGGCAGACGCGGGCAACAGAACAGGCGGCGGGCCATAGGCTTTCCGCCCTCAATTAAGGAGTACGTCATGTCACGTACGCTCATTTCTCGCGGGCACCAAAGCCCCGCAAAGACTGCATCTCTAACGTTGGATCTGCCTTGCGACAAATTCGTCTCGATTCCGATTCCGGGTCACCATAAGGCCCAGATCGGCACCGGGTATGTTCCTGTATTGGAGGTTCCTGAGGAACTTAAAGATTGGATGGAGGTGAATCCACGTGTTCCCAACACCTCTGTGACGGGAATTGTTGCAGGGCCAGTGCCCAAGGCTATTCGTGAAACTCTTTGGGAAGACCCGGACATGATGGCCGTCAAGAACGCCGGTCTCTACCTACTGGTTGAATCTTGGGAAGCCTACAACGCCAAAGGGGGAGAATCTCGGATTCGGCTCAAGCTTTCGGATAAGGAGCAGCACGGGCTTGTCAACGGTGGTCACACCTTCGCGACAATTCTCGACGCCGCGAATCGCGCGGACGATACAAAAGATTCGGCGATGCAAAGAGCTCATGTTCGAATCCACGTTATGCGGGGCTTGGAGCCCAAAAGTGTCGTAGAAATCGCACAAGGATTGAACCGTTCGAAGCAAGTCAAAGACGCTTCGCTTAGAAACCTTGATGGATTGTTTGACGAATTAAAGAAGGCGATGAAGGGGCGGCCGGGTGAAAATCAGATCGCCTACAAGGAGGGCGACGACGGGGACGTATATATCGGTGAGATTCTGGCCTATCTTGAAATGTTCAATTTGTCCCGGTATCCGATTGGAGAACACCCACATAATCTTTATGGGCGCCAGTATAACGCAATGAAGCAGTTCGACGAAGACATTGAGAATAGCCCTGCTGTCGTTAGTCTGCTAACGAAAAAAATGCCGGAGATTTTAGTGCTCGCAGACAAGATCCGAGAAGCGACTCTTGCGGCTTGTGACGATCCCGCTGTCGACTTCCAGGTGGGTCGAGCTGTATCTGGAAATCGCCGCGTTCGAAGCCCGGAGAATCGTGACACGCCGCTATACTTTTTGAACAAGAAGATGAACGGTGATCCGCCGAAGGCATGGCTCTATCCAATGTTGGCGTCATTCCGTGCCAACGTGATTTGGGATCCAGACAAGGGTACGTTTGCCTGGAGAATTCCAGTTGACGAGTTGCTGGAGGCCGTCATAGTGAAGCTGGCAGCTACCTGCGTAAACGAGCATCGGAATAATCAAGGAAAGCCCGAGTGGGTAGCAAAGCGATCGTCAGCATATGAGATTTGTGCGATGCACATCGGAACTCACCTGGACCGACTTGAACTCGACAAACTACGGTCCCAAGCCGCGAGACGCTGACGTCAATAGGTTTCTGAATGCCACGGAGGCCGGCAAATCAGCGCGCCGGCCTCCGCTTTTAGGCGGACTGTAAAAGCGGACGGATTTGGGCGAATTGGCCACTTGCCCAGCACGGCGTCGCGCTTGCCCGGTTCCTGTCGCCATGATAGTATGTGTACACACACATACATGGAGATTGCATGGCGACGAAAACAATCACGATCGATACCGAAGCCTATCGCCGGCTCAAGAAGGTCAAGCAAAGCGGCGAATCGTTCAGCCAGACCATCAAGCGGGTCGTGCAGAAACCGATGGATTTCAAGCAATGGATGAGGTCCATCGAGAAAGACCCGCTCAGCGATCGGGCGGTCAAGGCGGTCGAGGCGGTGGTGTCCGGGCGTCGCAATCTTCGAAATCGGAGGCGGTTCCGTGGCGCTGCTTGATACGACGGTCCTGATTGATCTCGGGCGTCGGTCGCACGTTCCGGCCCACCAACGTGCGCGGGCCGCGGTGCAGCGCCTGCTCGCGAGCGGGGAAATGCTCTTCACTTCCAGAATCAACGAGGCGGAATTCCGAGTCGGTCCAGAAATGTCCGGCCAGCGCCGGAGGGAACTGGACCGCGTCGAACGTATCCTGGCGGGGATCGTAATCCTGGAGTTCAATGCCGAGGCCGCGTTGCGCTACGCCGTCATTAAGGCTGCGCTGTTCAAGCGAGGCCGTCCGGCCGGCGATTGCGATGCACTGATCGCCTCGGTTGCGCTGGCTCACGGTCAGTTGCTGTTGACTCGAAATCCCCGGGATTTCGCGCATATCCCAGGCTTGATCGTTCAATCGTATTGAAGACCATGGCGGCGCGCGCGGGAATTGCCAGCCGGTAACGCGAGGCCTCCAACTTACGAGTGTCCAAGCACCGGGTGGGGAACGTACGGCTCTTCCACCTTCGCGATCTCCTCGGCCGAGAGTTGCACCGCCAACGCGGCCACGGCGTCGTCCAGGTGATGAGGCTTGGTCGCCCCGATGATCGGCGCGGTGATGTATGGTTTGCCGAGTTGCCAGGCGAGCGCCACTTGCGCCATCGGAATGCCGCGGGCCTTGGCGATTTCAGCGACCCTGTCGACGACGACACGGTCGGCGTCGGTGCTGCGCTGGTACAACGTCTTGCCGAATTCGTCGCTGCCGGCCCGGGCCGTGCCGGTTTGCTGATCCCACGGCCGCGTCAGGCGGCCGCGGGCCAGCGGGCTCCATGGGATCACGCCGATGCCTTCTGCCTTGCATAACGGCATCATTTCCCTCTCTTCCTCGCGGTAGAGCAGATTGTAATGGTTCTGCATCGAGACGAAGCGAGTCCATCCATGCGAGTCGGCAAGGTCAAGCGCCTTGGCGAACTGCCACGCGAACATGGATGATGCTCCGATGTAACGGGCTTTGCCCGCCTTGACCACTTCGTGCAATGCTTCAAGCGTCTCTTCGATCGGCGTGTCGTAATCCCATCGGTGGATCTGGTAGAGATCGACGTATTCCGTGCCCAGCCGGCGCAGGCTGTGATCGATCTCGGTAAAGATCGACTTGCGGGACAGCCCGGCCCCATTGGCGTCGGGCCGCATGCGGCCATGCACCTTCGTCGCCAGCACGATCTGGTCGCGGGCCGCGAAGTCCCGAAGCGCCCTGCCCGTAATCTCCTCGCTGGTGCCGTCGGAGTAAACGTTGGCCGTGTCGAAGAAGTTGATCCCCGCTTCAATCGCTTTCTTGAAGAACGGCCGGGCCTGGTCTTCTGGCAGACTCCAGGGGTGCGCCCCGCGTTCCGGCACGCCGTAGCTCATGCAGCCAAGGCAAATCGCGGAAACTTTGAGTCCGCTTTTTCCGAGTCGCACGTACTTCATGTTTTCCTCATAGAAAAATCATTTTTTCAGGAAGCCTTGGCCCCGCAGTTCCGCCGTCAGATGGTGGAGAGTCGGATTTTTCTCCTTCAGCGTGCGTGCCTGCTGTTCAGCCAAGCCGGATTGGTCGCCGCCGGAAAGCGCCTCGCGGAGATCGGCCAACAGCAGGGCAATCCGGTGGTACGCGTCGAGGTTCCGCTCCTTCGCGAGTTTCTCAGTTTCGCCGAGGGTTCGCGTAGGATCGGCTGCCATGTCGGCGAGTTTCTTGGCTCTCCGCCGAGCAGCCGCTTCGGCGTCCTTGCGGTCGTTTTCGAGTTGGATTCCTTTGGCCGCCGCCGTTATTTCGGCGATGGTTCGATCCGGGCGGATGGTCGGCCAGGACGGCGTATTACGGCAATTCTGAAATTCCGCAAGGATCTCGCTTCGCACCGCCGCTCGAGGGTCTGCCATCAATTGACGGAGCCACGCGATTTTTGTCGCTTCCGGCTGGCGCTGTAGCCATTCCGCGTAGTGTTTTTCGGAATCCGTGCGTTCCGGCAGCGGTGGGCAGTTCCGGGCCGCGGCAGCGATCAACGCCTTGCTGAGGCCATACAGCTCCGCCAGTGCGCACTGCGCTTTCGTGAGCTTGTCCAAGCCGGCCGGGACGGGAGCATCCTTCTCCTCGTCGGGATCGTGGTTGCTGTCAGATGCGACGGCCAAGTGAGCCAGGTAGAGTGGACGCAAATCGCCGTCGAGGATTTCGCCGCGCAGCGGAAGCAGGCGATCGAGGAAACCGCCCAATTCCCATAAATCATCCAGATAGCCCGGTTCGAAACAGGGCTCGAGGCAGAGAATGCCGCCCCGGCCTTGTTTGTCCTTCAAGAAAAACAACGAGTCTTCTTCGAAGTACGGCTGGGCCGCCTTGGCGTCCGGCAGGCCGTTTGGCAACCGGATCATCAGTTTGCGATCCCCAAAATTCGAATAGTGGAAATGGAAGTCATAACCGCGGCGCAGCATCTCGAGCGCGTTTCCATGGAAGTCGCCAAAGTCATATTCGTTTTCGAACGACCAGGAAGTGATTTCGGCTCGCGACGACTGCCGCCGCATGTATTCGAGATTTTCCTTGCTCACCTGAGCGTCGATCGCTCGGAAGGCAACGTATTGGTATTCGCTCATTCGCTCTTTCCTCGATCCAAGCTTACCAAAGAGATGCGCGTGATCGAAATCCGCGCGTGTCGGCAGCGGGGCGGCGTGATATCTTTCCCCCGTCATGAAATTCAAAAAGCCGCCGCTTCGCATTCAGCCCACGACGCTTTGGGATTATCCGTCGCAAGACTACGGAGACGAGCCGCAGGGCCGGCCCGGTTACAAGGGGGCCACGCCCAGCTACATCGTCTGGAACCTCCTGCAGCGCTACACCAAGCCCAAGGACCTGGTCATCGACCCGTGTGCCGGCAGCGGCACCACGCTCGACGTGGCCCGCGACCTGAACCGCAGGGCGTTGGGATACGATCTGACCCCCACGCGCAAGGACATTTTCCGTGTGGATGCGCGCAAGTTGCCGCTGGAGGATGGGAAGGCGGATTTTGTGTTCATCGATCCGCCATACTCCACGCACATTCATTACTCCGACGATCCCCGCTGCATCGGCAACCTGGATGCCGCCGGCCCACAATATTACCAGGCGATGGAGCAGGTGATCGTCGAGATTCATCGCATTCTGCGCCCCGGCCGCCACATGGGGCTATTCGTTTGCGATTCGTTCGTGAAGGGCAAAGGATTCTTTCCGATTGGCCTCGAGCTGTTCGCGATCCTGCGAAAATATCTAGAGCCGGTGGACATCATCGCGGTGGTTCGGCACAACAAGACGCTCGATATGGGCAACTACCGGGCGGCGGCCGAGGAAGGGAATTTCTTCTTGCGCGGGTTTAATTACCTGTTTGTGATGCGGAAGACTCACTGACGTAAGTATGTCAAGGGGTTTTCCGATAGGCGTCGCGGGCTTCGGTTATCTGTTGCAGTAGCTGCTCGTCCGACGTGCCGCAGGCCGCAAACTCTTGACGGAGGGGGGCGAGAATCTCGTCAAGGGACAATCGACTTACCGCTTGCTCCAGCAGTTTAGCCGCGTATGCCGTGGGTTCCTTGCCCTCGGCCGCGGCGCGTTCCCGAATTTTGGACTCGACCTGTGGTGAAATTGGAATTACAAGCGACATCTCTGCACCTCAGTTGCAATTATAGGCAAAACTGCATGAATTGGCTTCAAATCGTAATCCATTAATTGAACGATTGCCAGAGTTCTACAAGCCGCCGTGAAGCGCACTGAGAAGTTTCAGGTTGCCCCCGACAGGCGAAAGCAGGAAGCAGAATCGGTCGAGGTGAAACCCGCGGACGGGGGCCTGGGGGTCGGGGAAGCCCGATGGCATGGGCCAATCCGGAGGAACCAGATCGCCCATGGGAATCTCGCGGCCCTGGCGGAGATCGCCGACGTCCTGATCGGTTAGCAATCGGGTGGGCGCCCACGGGAGCAGGTCGCGCCCGTGGATTTCTACGTATTGATCGGGGCCGGGATCGGTCCAAGGCCCAATGGCCGTGCGGTGCAATTCGGTGAGATGCGCTCCGCAGCCGACGAGCCGGCCAAGATCGCGCGCCAGGGCGCGGACGTAGTATCCGCCGCGGACGGTCATTCGCAGCCGGCTGTGGCGCGGCAGGTCGTGGCCGAGCCAGCGGGCCTCATGGAGATAGACGCGCGAGGCGGGCATGACCACCGTTTCGCCGCGGTGGGCTTTGAGATAGGCGCGCTCGCCGTCGATCCGTTTGGCGCTGGTTGCGTGAGGGATTTGGTCGTGCCAACCGACGAACGTCGCCAGGGCATCGTCAAGTTGCCCAGGCGAGAGGCCCGACGAGTCGCCCGTGAAGACGACCCGGCCGTGGGGATCGCCGTTGTCCGTCTCGACGCCCCAGTAAACGGTTGTGTCGTAGACCTTGGGGATGGCGTGCAGGTACTGGAATAGACGGGTGGCAGGTTCCACCAGAATGAGCAGCAGCCCGCTGGCGAAGGGATCGAGAGTGCCGCCGTGGCAAATCCGCGGCGGCCGCCGCTCCTTGTGGGCGCGAGCAGCCTGGATGTAAGTCTGCACAAACGAAAAGCTCGTGGGTCCAACGGGCTTGTGCACCAGGTGAATGCCGGGGTTCATCGCTCCATAAACTACAGAACAACGCTTTGGGGAGGAAGAAACGTCCATGTTGATTACAGATCGCCTCTTGATCTGTTGCCGACTTGCTCCAAATCAACGGGCTGGCCAAAATGCGCCGCTTGGCACCAGGCGCAAAACCTTCCTACTCCGCGGTCTTCGGCCGGCTTCGGCCCAAGGACGGTCTGGTTTTCGTCCTGGCCGGCTGCTGGGCGGCGATGGTTCTGATAGCGCACGATTATCTAAGATCTTCGCCGTTTGCCGAGGAAAACAACATTGCCATTCATTTGGCGCGTGGTGAAGGATTCATCAGTCCCATGGACCCCTCCCCCCATGCGGCCCCGACGAGTTGGAGCCCTCCGGTTTATCCGTATCTGATGGCAACGGTCTATCGCCTCTGCGGCATCCGTACGCCGACGGCGATAACCGCGTTGATGGCGTTCAATGCTGTTTGTTTCGGCGCGGTGGTCGCAGGCGTGGGCATATTGGGACGGGTCTATTTTTCGTCCGCGGCGGGTTGGCTGGCCACCGGGTTGTTGGCAATTCATCCATCGTTTCTATTTTTCGTCGGCGATTATTGGGATACATATCTCGCGCTTGCGCTGTTTGTCTGGATATTGATTGCCGCGGAACGCGCCGCCGGACCGGCCTGGGACACGATCGTCGGAGCAGGTTTGGGTTTGTTGTCGTTGACCAACGCCTCTTATGTTCTGGCATATCCGGTGATCGTCTGGCGTGCCGTCCGCCGTGAATCGCCGCCCCGGCAACGCGGCGCGGTCGCCTTGGCCATCGCCGCCTTCTGCCTGACGCTGGCGCCTTGGACCGCGCGCAATGCGGCCACGTTCGGGCGGCTGATGTACGTCCGTGGCGGAGCCGAATTTGAACTTTGGCTCGGCAACCGGCCCGGCGCATCGGGGCTGGTCAACGACGCCACGGTGGCCGACCATCCCTATAAAAATGTTGACCAAAGAATGCTGTTGAACAGGATCGGCGAAATGGAATATTTCCACCGATGTCGAGTGATGTTTTTGCAACAACTGAGCGCCGATCCATGGCGGTTTTTGCGATTATGCGCGTTGCGAACGGGATATTTGTTCATCGGCGATCCCGATCCTCCTCGCGGTGCAATTCCGCCATTTCTGGCCGGTACGGTGCGCGACGGGGTCATGATTGAAAAATTAGCCGTGACGGCGCTGACCGCTGTGCTGGGTTTGGGCGGACTGCTCCTTGCCTGGAGGCGGGATTGCCGGATCAATTGGCTTGTCGCGGTCGGGCTGCTTTCGGTATCGCCGTTTGTCGTCACGAGCGTGACCGACCGCTATCTTTTGCCGATGTGGACCATCTTCCTGCTCTTCGCCGGATTCTTGGTTTCGTCGGCATTTCGCCAAAAGCGGGCTTGATGACACCGCAAATGGGGCCGCCATCGTGCAATTCCACAAAATACGGCGGGGGCTACTGGACTCACACCGTTATTCCGATATACTTCTTGAACAATTGCCTGTCTCGATCCATCGCAGACTCTAGCCCATTGCGGCATTGATCCTGGACGTTACGAGCTGGTTGTAGCGCACTGACTGGTCCTATTTCGGCATCCGCCGTTGACCCTTTGGTACGCACCGTTTACCAAAGGAATTTCATTGAATTTCGCTGAATTGTTATTGGCAGAGCCGATTCTTCGCGCTGTTGCTTCAGAAGGATATACCGTCGCCACGCCCGTGCAGGAGCAGGCGATCCCGCACATTTTGCGCGGGCGCGACATCCTGGGTTGTGCCCAGACGGGCACCGGCAAGACGGCGGCGTTTGCGCTGCCGATTCTGCACCGCCTGTCGATCGCCGCGCGGCCCGGCGGGGCGGCGCGGCCGCGATGCCTGGTGCTATGCCCGACTCGCGAATTGGCCGGGCAAATCGCGCAGAGCTTTCGCGTTTATGGCAAGCATCTTGGCCTCCGCTGCGCGGTCGTTTTCGGGGGCGTCGGCGTCGGCCCGCAGGCCGAAGCGCTCCGCCGCGGCGTCGATATTCTCATCGCCACGCCGGGACGTCTGCTCGATCTTCTCGGTCAGCGCCTGGCAGACCTGCGCGGCGTTGAAGTGCTTGTGCTCGACGAGGCCGACCGCATGCTCGACATGGGTTTCATCCAGGACATCCGCAAGATCATCGCGGTCCTTGGGGCGCGCCGGCAGACGCTGCTTTTTTCGGCCACCATTCCAACGGACATCCGCAAACTCGCCGGGGCTATTCTCCGCGATCCGGTGACGGTGCAGATCGCGCACGCTTCTCCCGAGGCCGATGGGATCGATCAATCGGTTTACTTCGTCTCTCGAACGGAAAAACCCGCCATGCTGGCGCATCTGGTGAATGAACTGGCGATGGCGCGGGCACTTGTCTTTACTCGCACCAAGCATGGCGCCGACCGCCTGGTGCGCCGCCTGCACGACAGCGGCATTCGCGCCGAGGCGATCCACGGCAACAAGACCCAGAACGCTCGCCAGCGGGCGCTGGAGAATTTCCGGAGCGGCAGGATGTTCCTGCTGGTTGCCACGGACGTCGCCTCTCGCGGGATCGACGTGGATGGCATCACGCACGTCGTGAATTACGACCTGACCGACGAGCCGGAAACCTACGTTCACCGCATCGGCCGCACCGCACGCGCCGGCGCCAGCGGCGCCGCCGTTTCGTTCTGCGACCCTGAAGAAATGCCCAATCTGAGGGCGATTGAAAAGCTGATCCGCCGGCCGATTCCCGTGAAGACGGCTCGGGCCGGCGCGCCAATGCACAAGCCCCAAGCCAGAATTCCGAATCAATTCACAAGCCCCAAACCCCAGGGCCAGGCTCACGAGTTTCGCCGGTATTCGCAGCCCGCGACGGCCAGCCCAAGGTCTCCAGCCCAGCCCCGTCGCCATGCCGTTCATCCCATGCACGGACGCCGCAGGTTTCAGGCGGTGTAGACCGTCTTGCTCACGTCCCCGCGGCGCCGGAATTGTTTTGGGCCCGAACGTGCGGCAGCTCCTGGCGCAGGCGGTCGATCGCGTCGAGCAATTCATGATGGCGGACGTCCTCGGAGGTGGGCTTCTTTTCGACGAAGGTAATGGTGCCGGTGGGCTCCAGCACGGCACTCTCGACCTCAGCCAGTGAGCCGATTCCCTGCCGATGCGCCGCCGCCACCAACTCCGCCCGGGTGATCAACTCGCGGTCGAGATGATTCCGCAGAATATGGCCGTCGCGCATGAGGAAATCGCGGTTGCCCTCGACGAGCGTTTCCAGCCTCCGATGCCGGTGGACAAAGCGGACGACCAGGTAGTTGATGAACAGCAGGGTGGCTGCTCCGAGCAGCCCGCCGGTGACGGTATTGTCGTCGCCGATGATCGCGTTCTGCACCGTGTTGGACAGCGTGAGCAGCACGACGAGGTCGAACGGATTGAGCTGCGCCAACTCGCGTTTGCCCGCCAGGCGCAGGCCCACGAGCAGGAAGAGATACACGCAGATCGGCCGGAGAATCTTTTCCAGGACCGGAAGCTGCAAGAAGAACATCTCGTGCCAGAGAGTGGACATATTGCCCTCGTTGTTGAAAACGAGGGGATCATATCAACATGGCGAGGACTGAGAAGATAAAGGGAAGCGATACGCCCGTCGGCTTACTTCGTTTGCCGAATGCCTTGACACTTTGGCCGCATTTCGTTGGACTTTGGCCCATGGCGCGGAGGGTTTTCATTACCGTGGGCGAGGCCAGCGGCGATCAGCACGCCGCGCTGCTCATCCGCGAGCTTAAAGCACTCAACAAGGACATTATCGTTGAGGGCATCGGCGGGCCCGCGATGGCCGAGGCGGGGGCCATGGTCCATTACGACACGGTTCAGCGGGCGGCGATGGGATGGAAAGGCGCCTTGCGCTACTTCGAGATGCGCCGAATATTCAACTGGTCGCGCAACCATTTCCGCCAGCGGCCGCCCGACCTGGTCATCTGCATCGATTCCTGGGCGATGAACTGGCACTGGGCGAAGTTGGCCCATGGCATGGACGTTCCGGTGATGTACTACATCGCACCGCAGATGTGGGCCAGCCGGCCCGGCCGCATCAAGCGCCTCCGCCGATACGTGGACCGCGTCGCCTGCATCCTGCCGTTCGAGGAAAAATTCTTCCAGGACCGCGGCGTCCAGGCCACGTTCGTCGGTCATCCGCTGTTCGACGAGCTGCCGCCGCATCCACCCGTCGATCCGGCAACGCGATTCCCGAACCGTCCGCCGGTTATCGGCGTCATTCCCGGCTCCCGCGCCGCCGTCGCGAGGGAAAACTTCGGAAATCTCATGGAGGTCTGCGACCGAATCCTCGAATCGTTCCCCAACGCCACGTTCCTGGTCCCCACGATGCCTGCCACGCACGGCGTCGTGACGCGGCTTCTCGAAGCCAAATACTCCGCGCCTCCGCGGGAGATTTCTGAGAACCTGCAGGCGATTGGGCCATTTTCACTTGGGATGAATCAATTCAACCAGCTTGTTCCGCGATGCGATTTGTGCCTGACGGTTTCCGGCACCGCGACGCTCCACGCCGCCGGTCATGGCGCGCCGCAGATCGTCGTCTACCGCCTCAACCCCTTCGTCTGGCACCTGGCGGCCCGCTGGATCGTCAAGGCCCGCGTCTTTTCACTGGTGAACCTGCTGAACGACGGCCGTCAGGCGATCGTCCCCGAATTTGTGCCTTGGTATGGCTCGAACCAGCCGGTGGCGGATAAGGCGTTGGAATACCTTAAAAATCCGCGGCTTTTGGCGGAGCAGCGCGACCGGCTCCAGAACCTGATCCGCACGCTCAATCGCCCCGGCGCCAGCCGCAACGCGGCCCGGCTTGCCCTCGATCTCATGGTCGGAAGGGAAACGACTCTTGGCGGCCAACCGCCCGTCGTCTGATCGAACGGATCTATCCAGGTCGTTTGTCCCCGATGGAGACAATCCGCCTCGGAGTCAGAAATACCAGGTAAACCGCTGCGATTTTCCCCCAAGCCACTTTGCGGATTGCCTCGGCATAAAGCTGCATTTGCCGGCCGTAGGCTTGGGCGCGCTGCGCCAGTTCCGGCTCGGTCACGCGGTCCGTCTTATAGTCGACGATTACCCATCCCGATTCCGTCGGCGCCAGCAGATCGATCCGGCCGCGGATCATGATCTGGTCCGACGTATCGTCGCTCGGCGGAGAATCCTGGGCCGGCCACATCAAAGCGAAGGGGACTTCGCGCATCAGGCCGGCGTGGCTGGCGCGGATCAGTTTTCCCACCTCGCTTTCCAGGAGCCACAGGACCGCGGCGCGATCGACGAGCCCCGCATCCGTCGCCGACAATAATTTCCGATCCACCAGCTCCGCGATCTGCCGCTCGATTAGGGGCAACGTCGCGGCGGCGGAAAAATTAAAATATTGCAGCAGCGCGTGCGTCGCGTTGCCGATGTCCGTGGCTCTCGGCGTCGCTTCCTTCTGGAAAAACCGCGGCAAATCCAGCTTGCGCCCAGGCGGCAAATTCGATTCGCGCGCCTCCGTGGAAATTCCCTTCGCCAAGGACGTAACCGAAACCGTCGCCGGGACGCGCGTGCAGGCATCGAAGGGATAGGCAGTGTGAAATCTTTGGATCAATTGCCGCGCCGCATCGTTCATCGGCGGATCGCGCGGCAACGGCTCGAGCCGGACCATCCCCTTTTGCCGCGCGGAGAATTCCGGACGCTGATGGCGGGGATTCTTCCAGTTTCGCACGTCGGCGGCGTCGTACTCGTGAATCTTGAAAGTGGGATGTGATGCCCCGGCGGTCATGGCCGCGACCGGGCCGAGCCAGTCGATCACTCGTTTGGCGCCCTGCACCGCGTCCGGCGGCAGCGGGCCGTCATGGCCCGACCATTGGCTCTGCCATCTCTGGCGGTCTTCCAGGCCGCAGGTTGCCACCAGGATCAGATGCTCCTTGGCCCGAGTCATGGCGACGTAGAGCAGCCGCAATTCCTCCGCCATCGTTTGCCGGAGCAGATTCTGCCGCACCAGCGTCGATGCCAGGGACGGATATCGAATCAACCGCTCCTGATCCACCACCGCCATTCCCAGCCCCATTTGCCGATCCACCAAAATCGCGCCGCGCGCGTCGGAGACGTTGAATTGCTTGCCGAGGTCCGGCAGCAAAACGACCGGGAATTCCAGGCCTTTGGAGCGGTGGATGCTCATGATCCGCACCGCCTGCTCCGCCTGCCCCGCCGGCGACGGACGCTTCAGGTCCGCCTCCTCTTTCAGATTCTCCAGGAACCGCAGGAAGCGGTAAAGTCCCTGGCGCAAAAACGTGCCGAATTGGCCGGCGCGCCGGTGCAACTCCAGCAGGTTTGCCGTGCGCTGCCGGCCGTCGTCCAATCCACCGCAGAATGCCAGGTATCCCGTCTGGTCGTAAAGCCGCCAAAGCAGTTCCGCGACCGGACGTTTGTTGGCCTGGTCGCGCCATTCGGCCAGGCGATTCAAAAAATCCTTTACATGCGCCGCCAACTCATCATCCCGATCCGCCGCGTATCGCCGCACCGCTTCGTGGAACGGGACGGGATCGGCATCGTCGCGGTAGGCAAGGCGAATCCGCGCCAGCGCATCGTCCGGATCGGGCAACCCGGCCAGCGGGCTTCGCAAAACCGTCGCCAGCGGAATGTCCTGCCGCTGATTGTCCAGGATTTGCAGCAGGCTGAGGACGTCCCGCACCTCCGTCGCTTCAAACAAACCGC